>DIJW01000165.1:1397-17080 GCA_002421475.1 Thiomicrospira sp. UBA5634
ACGCCGTACTTTGGTGCGGGTATTAGAAACTCTGTTGCGTTTAATGCACCCGATTATGCCGTTTATTACCGAGGAAGCTTGGCAAGCGGTTGCACCGTTAGCTGGGAAACACGGCGACACCATTATGTTGCAACCCTATCCGCAAGCCGATGAAAGCAAAG
The DNA here is from genome assembly GCA_002421475.1 of Thiomicrospira sp. UBA5634. Classification (GTDB taxonomy): domain Bacteria; phylum Pseudomonadota; class Gammaproteobacteria; order Thiomicrospirales; family Thiomicrospiraceae; genus Thiomicrospira. Next base: position 1,559 of record DIJW01000165.1, read on the forward strand.
TTGATCCGGCAGCCGAAGCGGAATTGGATTGGGTAAAACAATTTATTATGGGTGTGCGTCGTATTCGCTCTGAAATGGATATTGCCCCAAGTAAAGCCTTGCCAGTGTTTTTAACCCAAGTTTCTGCGCAAGACCAGGCCTGGTTGGACAATAACCGTTTGTTCTTGATGACATTAGCTAAACTCGAATCCATCGAAGTATTGACGGATAACGCTAATGCGCCCGAAGCGGCGGTATCTTTAGTCGGTGAAATGAACATTTTGATCCCGATGGCCGGTTTAATTGACAAAGATGCCGAGTTGGCACGTTTAGAAAAAGAAATAACGCGCTTACAAAATGAACAAAGCAGATTGGACGGCAAATTAAGTAACGACAGTTTTGTTGCACGAGCACCGGCAGAAGTCGTTGCAAAAGAGCGCGAAAAACTGCAAGATATACGCAACGCATTGACTAACCTGGAGCAGCAACATGCTAAGATTCAACAGCTTTAATCGCACTTTAACCTTAACGTGCCTATTTTTAATCGCACAATCTGCTTGGATAATGCCGGCAAATGCACAAACTGATGGCTATACGCATTATATCAGTGACTCTATGCAAATCCCCTTGCGTCGCGGTGCGGGCACAGAGTTCCGAATTGAACGCATGTTATCGGCCGGTAGTCCGATCAAAGTATTAGAGGTAGGCGATTCAAACTGGTCACGTATTGAATTCACCCAAAACAACCGCACATGGGAAGGCTGGGTAAATAAAGTGGCAATTCAAAGTGAACGCCCGAGCAAAATGTTATTGGAAGAACAGACGGAACGTTTTAACCGTTTGGATACACGTTTTAAACAGTTACAAAGCGAACACTCTTCATTACGTGATCAATTTAAAACCGCCAGTACTGAACTAGAGCAAATCAAGCAAGAACGTTTTGAACTCAGCAAACAGCTTGAACATATCAAACGTGTTGCAGGCAGTACGTTAGAAATTGAACAGCAAAATCAAGACTTACGTAAATTAGTCGGTGATTTAGAAACTCAAAACGTAATCATGCGTGAACAAATCGCCCAAGCTGAAGACACGGTTAAACGTCAGTGGTTTTTAACCGGCGCAGGCGTATTGATTCTAGGTTTGTTAATCGGACGATTCTTCCGCATGCCCGCTCGTCGCGGTGGTTGGGATAAGATTTAAACTCAACGGCATATATTGCAGACATAAAAAAACCAGGCCAAGCCTGGTTTTTTTATGTCTGCCAAATCACAAGATCAGAACAAAACGCTTAGCGACTCAACGCCTGAATCAGTTCTTTCGCCGGAACATAACCCGGAACCATTTGACCATTATCCAACAATAAAGTCGGCGTACCGGAAATCGCAAAACTTTGCGCTTGCGTCATATGATCCATTAGCGGATTAACACAGGTTTTAGTCGCCGGATCAGTACCATTCATTGCCGCATCCAGCGCTTTTACAGGATCCTTATCACACCACACCGATTCCATCTTGTAATAACTTGGCGTTTGCGGCCCGGAACGTGGAAACGCCAAATAACGCACCGTAATACCGTTTTCATTTAACTCGGCTATGTCTTTATGAAACTTTTTACAATATGGACAATCAATATCCGTAAACACGCTAATGGTGTGTTTGGTTTTACCCTTGGCCGGATAAATAATCATCGACTTTTCAGGAATCGCGTTTAAAGTGTGTAGCCGTGCTTTATTTTGCGCGCTTTCTGTCAGGTTTTCTCGCGTTGCCAAATCCACCACGTTACCATTAAACAGATATTTACCATCCGCAGTCATATAGATCACGTTAGAACCTAAAGTCACCTGATATAAACCATCCAGCACACTTTTTTCAATTTTAGCTGCCGGAGCATTTGGCACAATTTCGTTCAGTTTGTTTTGAATAGTTTGTTCAGCCGAGGCCATCGCATTCAATGCTAAAGCGCTCACCACCAGGCCTGGTAACGCCTGTTTCATTACTTTTTTAAACATAAAAATCCTATATCATTATCCGCGCGGATGATGCTGTTGATGCAGCGATTTCAAGCGTTCTTTCGCTACGTGAGTATATATTTGGGTGGTAGCCAAATCACTATGCCCCAACAACAACTGTACCGTTCGCAAATCCGCGCCGTGATTAATTAAATGCGTTGCAAACGCATGTCGCAAACCGTGAGGCGATAGTTTACCAGTGATACCCGCTATTTGAGCAAGATTATGAATCCGATGCCACAAGGTTTGGCGAGTCATCGGCCTGCCGATGCGTGATACAAACAGAGTTTCTACCCAACGCTCACCGACTAAATTGGGGCGCGCGTTGCGTAAATATGTTTGTAGCCATTCGCTGGCATATTCACCTAACGGCACAAGGCGTTCTTTATTACCTTTGCCGGTAACCAGCACCAGGCCTGCGGATAAATTAAGTTGCGCTAACGGCAACTCCACCACCTCCGACACGCGTAAACCGCTGGCATACATTAACTCTAAAATAGCACGGTCGCGTAAACCTAAATCGGTATTGACATCCGGCGCATTGAGCAAATCTGTTACCTGGCTTTCGCTAATCACACTTGGAATCGCTGCGACTATTTTGGGCGTTTTGAGTAAATCACATGGATTAATTGACAACCAGGCCTGGTCTAGCGCAAAACCATAAAAACGTTTGAGTGATGACACCAAACGCGCAATCGAGCGATCTTTGCGTTTATCATCCTGCAAAAATCGCAAAAACGTCTGTAAATCATCGCGCGACACCTGCAGCCAAGCTAAACTGGTCATCCCCTGCTCTGCATCCAACCAACGCATAAACTGCACCAGATCAGTCCGATACGCTGATTGGGTGTTGGCACTTAGCCCTTCCGACAACAATAAATGCTCTAAAAACGCCTCTAAAGCCTGTTCAAAATGCATACGGCTAGTCCTATTTTCAGGGATTTGTCAGATGAATATAGCACTGATTATAGGGCACTTGGATGTTTCCTGTCTTTTCGGGTTAAAACCCGACCCACATAATAAACGCCATAAAAAAACCCCGGACTCAGCCGGGGTTTTTATAAGCTTGGCTAATTACGCCTTCGCCATTTCTTTTTCTATACGTGCTTTATCATCGCCATCCGGACTTGACGGATAATACGTCTGCCAGATGAAATACATTAACGGAATAACTAACAAGGTTAATACCGTTGATGAAATCGTACCGAAAATCAACGCAATCGCTAAACCACCGAAAACCGGATCGGTAATCATAATCATCGAAGCGAAAATAATCGCCAAAGCAGTTAATAGAATCGGACGGAAACGAACCTTACCAGCCTCGATCACCGCTTCACGTAAACCTTTGCCTTCACGACGATATTCTAAAATAAAGTCGATCAATAACAAGGAGTTACGCACCACGATACCGGCCAACGCAATCACCCCGATCATTGAAGTCGCGGTAAAGGCTTGATCCAACAACCAGTGACCCGGGAACACCCCGATCATGGTTAACGGAATCGCGCCCATTACAATCACCGGCACCATAAACGATTTGTAATAACCCACCAAAATCAAGTAGATAAAGATCAGTGCCACAATAAACGCACTACCCATATCGCGGAAAACATCGAGGGTTAAACGCATCTCACCACCCCACAATAAGGTGTAATCCGTCACATCTTTCGGTTGTGCTTCCACAAAGCCAAGGTTAGCCGTTTGGAAAGTCACGCCGGACTCCGCTAACGGAACGTTATCAATCATTTTATCCAATGACAATACCGCATAAACCGGACTTGAACGTAACAATTCACCACCGATCATCACCATTGAATGTTGGTCACGCCCCATCATCGGTTTAGGTAATACGCGCTCTTCAATGGTCGCAATTGCCGATAACGGTACTGCCTCTCCCGAGAAAGAGTTAATACGTAACGTCAATAATTGCTCGGCCACGGTACGCTCAGAACGCGGTAAACGCACAATAATATTCACCGGCTCACGCACATTGTCCAAGTGCATATAACCCAGTTCATAACCATTGATATAGTCACGTAACATTTTACTCACCGCCGCCGGTGCAATACCGAGCAGGTTCGCTTGCTCAAGGTCGATATTAATTTCATAACTCAGTGCATCATCGGTCACAGAATTATCAACGTTAATCATGCCGTAAATCTGTTCAAACTTAGTATTGATTTCATTAGCAGCAACACGCAGTTTGTCATAATCCGGCCCATACAATTCGGCCTGAATTTGTGCTGTTACCGGCGGGCCAGGTGGGGTTGCATAAATTTTCACCCGTGCCTGCGGGAAATCTTGGCGCACCATCGCAAAGGTTTCATGTAACTGCTGTGCAATTTCATGCGAACTTAAGCTACGCTGGTGTTTATCCAATAAATTTACCCGAATTTGCGCAAAGTCCGAACCCTGCTTAATTAAGTCACCACGCACCAAAGCCGCAAAATCAATCGGTGCAGGCTGCCCAACAAACACGGTGTAATCGGTCACATATTGCGTTTTCGATAAAATATCACCAATAAAACGCACCACGCGATCCGTCGATTCTGTTGCCGTTCCGGTTGGCATATCCACCTGAATTAAGAAGGTGTTGGTGTTATCAAACGGCAGCATCTTCACCTCAACCCCCGCCGCATGTAACGGATTATTCATGCCGTCACCACGAATAAACTGCATTGCAGGTTGTAACATCGCGCCAATCAAACTGACCAATACCGCACCTAAAAACAGATTACGTTTGGTACGGCTTTCAATCATCGGCACAATCGTTTTAACGTATAAACGCTGCATCCAATCTTCTTGTTGCGGATGATGTGCTTCTAAACTTTCGCGCTGCTGCATCTCGCGAATCGCTTTTTTGCCCAACCAGCGATACGACGCATAAGGCACCAAAATATAAGCAATCAATAAGGACGCAATCATCGCAATCGGCACGTTAAACGGAATCGGCGCCATAAACGGCCCCATCATGCCGGTAACGAAAGACATCGGAATAAACGCCAGAATAACCGCTAACGTCGCCACGTTAGTTGGGTTACCGATTTCATTGGTCGCCCGAATTAACAATTGATCAAAGTTTTTCGGATCAAAGCCGTGATGAATATGGCGATGAATATTCTCGATAACCACAATCGCCGCATCCACCAATAAACCAAGCGATAAAATCAACGCAAACAAGGTAATACGGTTCATGGTTTGACCAAAAATTAAACCAATTACCAATACCACAAACAAAATCAGCNNAAGGGTTACGATTCCCGCTTCACGCCAACCCAAGAAAATCATCAAAATAATCACAACCGATGCCACTGCGATACCCAAGTGTTCAACCAACAGGTTAACCGCCGCATTTGCCATCTCACCGTCGTTACGAGTCACCACTAACTCAACATCAGCGGGCAACATCGACACTTTTAACTCTTCCAGTTTCGACAGCACTGCATTAGCAACATCCACCGCATTTGTGCCGGGTTTTTTCGCTAAAGCAATCGTCACTGCCGGGAACTCACCGCGTTTTGCCGCTTCAGTAGCGGCCGGCCCATAACCGATACGAGTATGTACGTCAGTTTCCATTGGACCGTCTTCTACGCGTGCAATATCACGCAAGAAAATAGGCTTGCCTTTGTCCGCACCGATAATAATATCGCCCACTTCTTGTGCATTACCCAAATAGCCGTTTACCCGCACTAAATGGTTGCGGTTATTATTCACTAACGAACCCACCGGCAACGACACGTTACTGCCTAATAACATATCGCTGATATCTTCCAACGATAAACCGGTCATGGCGATTTTTTGTGAGTCTAACCACACATTCACCGCACGTTTTTGACCGCCTGTCACTTCGGTAAACGAAACGCCCGGCACATTACGCAAGTTTTCAACTAACTTCAAACTAATATCACGCAGATCAAAACCGTCTAAACGCTCTGATGTCAACGCCAATGTCATAATCGGCACGTCATCAACGTTAATCGGTTTAATAATCGGTTGCTGGGTTGCAGGCGGCATTCTGTCCATGTTCTGCATCACTTGGTTATAAACTTTTACCAAGCTGTCCACCTGATTCTGCCCTACCTTAAACTGCACCGTCACCACGCCAAAATCGCTGGTGGCATAACCAAAGGTGTTTTCCACCCCCGGCAACGCATTCATAATCGCTTCCAGCGGTTTTACCACCATATTGTTTACTTCTTCCGGTGTTGCGCCCGCTTTTGGCACAATAATGTTCGCCGCCGGTACGACGATTTGAGGATTGTATTCACGCGGCGTGACAAACAATGCCAACATCCCCGCCAATAACACCGCAATCATAATCATCATGGTAATTTTGGAGTGAATAAACGCCTTGGCGAGTTTGCCCGCCAAATTTAACTGAATGTCTTTTTCTTCATGCGCCATGGCTTAGGCTCCTGTTGTTACGCGGTCGCCATTGACCAATGTTTGGTTATTTGACACCACAATCACGTCATCCAAATCCAAGCCGGCTTGAACTTCATAACGATCCGCCAATGCCATGCCCAAACGCACCATGCGGAATTGCACCAGGCCTGCTTCATTCAGCACAAACACACCCTGAATACCGCCACGCGTGACTAACGCTGTTTTGGGAATCATCATCGTCTGACGTTCACCACGTTTAAAACTAATACGCGCAAACGTACCGGAATTGACATTATGAATGTCCGGCAAACTCAATTTCAGCGCATGACCACGCGTACGGGGATTCGCCGCCGATACCAATGAATAAACTTCACCGGTTAACTCTTGAGACTGACCGTCAATCATTACCTGCGCTTTATCGCCAACACGTAATACCGCATATAAATCTTGTGACACTTCAGTCTGCACACTGAGTGACTTTAAGTTTTCGATCACAACAACCGGATTACCGGGAGCAGCTAAGTCACCTGCCACCGCCAATTTTTGCACCACAACACCATCAAACGGCGCTCGCACGTTGGCATAGTTCAGCTGCGCTTCGGCTTGTTCTAAACCGGCTTTAGCCGCCGCTAAGTTTTCTTGCGCCACACTGTACTGCAAACGTACACCGTCATATTGCTGGCGAGAAACCGATTCTTCTTTAAATAACTGCGAAAAACGATCAAAATCCGCTTTAGCATTTTCTAACGCCGCTTGCGCTTGCTGAAATCCGGCCTTTGCTTGTGAAATTTGACTTTGAATGTCTTGCGGATCAATCGCAAACAACAAATCGCCGCGTTTGACGCTTTGGCCGACTTCTACCGGAATACTGCGAATATAACCCATCAAACGTGATGCGATACGCGCCTGCTGATCCGGCACAACCGAACCCGGCACCGTTGCTAATAAAGGGACAGTACCCAACACCACTTTTTCAACGGCTACTTGGTGCTGTACTTCTTCAAACGCTGTTTGTGTTTTTGAGTCATCAGATGAACAACCGGCTAAGCCGAGTGCCAAAGCCAACAGACTGACGTTAAATGCTTTTACAAAAGGTTTCATATTTTTCCCCTAGCTTAAATTACAGTTGATCCAAACTCATACGGCCTGTTGCCAGGCGTAATTGAGCTTTTTGAATGTTCATTGAGTATTCTGCGTTCACTAATTCTGCACGGGCTTTATCTAGCTGTGTTTGGCTTGCCAACACTTCAGTCATAGTCGATACGCCCGTTTGGTAACGCTTCATAATTAACTCTTGCGCTTCGTTGGCATAAGCCACCGCCAACTTATTAGAATGCACTTTTTTCGATGCATTTTGATATTCACGCCAGGCTTTTAATACATCCAAACGTACTTTTTGCTCTTCTGCACGCAATTGTGCGTCCTGTTCGCGCGCTTGTGCATTGGCACGATCCACCGCCCCGCCGGTCACGCCGAAATCGGTAATTTTCCAAGAAGCTACCGCCGCTACCGTATAAGAACTGGCCGTTGTGCCGAACTCTTTATCGTTCCAATCATTACGTGCCATTAAGTTAAAGCTGGGGTAATAAGCCGCGCGTTCCGCGCCCACTGCCGCATGGCCGGCTTTCGCTTGATTACGTAACGCCGCCAACATCGGATTCGCACTTAATGCCATTTGGGTTAATTCATTCACATCTTCGCTTGGCAACGCAATATCGACCCGACCGGCAATATCCAACGGTGCATTGTCGTCCATCCCCATTAATGAACGTAACCCGTCTAATGCCATTTGCTCTTGGTTTTTAGCTTGTTCTAACATTAACTCAACTTCGGCACGGTGCGCTTGCGCACTTAATAATTCCGAACGCACCACAATGCCCTGCGTAACTAAATTACGCGTAGTGATGACATACGCATCCGCCGCTTTTAATGCCTGATCCGCGACCTTAATAAACGATCGCGCCGCGTGTAAACCTTCATAGGCCTGATAAACATAAAATGTCAGCATTTGTTGCACTGCAACATCACCGTTTTGCGCCGCTTCTACCATCGCCTTCGCTTGCTTTTTAAAGCTGGAAATTTTGCCGCCGTTCCAGATTGGCAATAACATTTCCACGCGGGTGTTATAGTCGGTATAGGCCTCGGGATTGTTTAACACCTCATTACTGCTCATGTCTGTTGCCATATCAACATTGGCTTGCTGCAATTTCATGCCAAATACATTTAATGGATTATCTGACTGAGAAACCGTTAACGACAAGGTGAACTGCGGTAAACGGCTACGACTGGCTTGTTGTAACGCTGCTTGGGCTTGCGCCATACGAGCTGCACTCACTTCTCGTTGCGGGTTTTGCGCTAAGGTTTGATCAACACACGCCTTAAAATCCAACGTTGCCGCTTGCACCAGGCCTGGTAACGCAAGTGACATGGCCAATGCCAAGGTTTTTAATTTCATCGTTTTCATCCCTCTAAGACTGCTAACTGATTGATATACCATTTATTCCGCCAGAATATAGTGACTGATCACCAAATTCAAACACATCAGAATATAAGAAATTGCTAATATTCTATATAAGTTTTTTCTTATATGCCATAAAAAATTTTAACAACCCGCATCAAAGTAAGCTCGCCACCACTTTACGTAACCACAACAACTCACCATGAAAAAAGTGACTAGCCTGCTCGCGCCAATAGACATCCGGTCGATGCTCAAGATTTCTCACCCAACTTAACACTTCTGCCGCATTAATCACTTCATCCTGCCCCCCTTGAATCAAACTCCAGCNNACCAACTTTAACTCACTAAAGTCATACAACCCAACCGGTGGTGCGACCGAAATAACCTGCTGTACCGCTAAAGTTTGCGCCTGTTTTAAACTCACATAACTGCCAAACGAGAAACCCGCCAAAGTTAATGGCAAATCGGCAAACTGCGAACGTGCCCATTCAACCACCGCCGCCAAATCCTGCTGTTCTCCCAACCCGCCATCGTACTCGCCTTCACTTTGGCCGACGCCGCGAAAGTTATAACAGACCGTTTGCCAATGCGCATGTGCAAAGGTTTTCTCTAGGGTTGTCACCACTTTATTGTCCATGGTGCCGCCAAACTGCGGATGCGGATGACTAATCACCACCAGGCCTGGTGGTTGATGCGTTGGTATCTGACCAACACGTAATTCCAGCGCACCGACCGCGCCATCAATCAAAGTCGATTGCGTTTTTTTTAACATACGTTATCCTTTTGAATCCTTAAATCCTGTCGCAATGAGCAATCCGATGAGCCCAACAACCGAAAAACAAATCATTATTGATGATGCCGTTCCCTACGCTGAAGCGATGTTTTCTCATCTTGGCAACATCATTTTAATGCCGGGTCGAGACATCAATGCCGACAGTGTTCGCCAAGCTGACGCATTAATTGTAAGGTCGCGCACACAAGTCAACGCCGAATTACTTGCGCAAAGCCGAGTTAAATTTGTCGGCAGTACCGTGGTGGGTTTAGACCATGTCGACCAGGCCTGGTTGTCGCAACAAGGCATTCATTTTTATTCCGCCCAGGGTTGCAACGCCAATTCGGTTGCCGAATATATTATCGCCGGATTATTACAACTGGCACAGGATCATCATTTTACTTTAAGCCAAAAAACCCTTGGCATTATCGGCGTAGGTCACGTTGGCAAACTTGTGCACATTAAAGCGCAAGCGCTTGGCATCAACTGTTTATTAAACGATCCGCCGCGTGCCCGCATAGAAGGTAGCACGAAGTTTACTGAGCTCAACACCTTGTTGACCGAAGCCGACATCCTTACCGTTCACACCCCACTCACCAACGATGGCATTGACCCGACTTATCAACTGCTAAATGCCGAAAATATGGCATTACTCAAACCCAACGTAATCATAATTAACGCCGCACGCGGCGGCATTATTGATGAGCAGGCCTGGTGCAACACACCAACCCTCGCCAATATTATTGACTGTTGGGACAACGAACCGTTTATTAATGCAGATTTATACGCCAAAGCCGATTACGCCACGCCGCATATTGCAGGCCATTCACTCGAAGCCAAAGTCAACGGCAGCGGCATGGTGTATCAACAATTGTGTCAATTCTGGCAAATAACACCACAAACAAAATGGCAGGCATTGTTGCCCAAAACGCCAGCACCATTAGAAATTCCACCACATTCGACTGACACCCAAACTATTTTGCACCAAATAATTAAACAAACTTATGATCTGCAGCTTGATGACCGCGCAATTCGGCACGCCGATATTAGCGCAGTACACAACCAATTTGAGCTTTACCGTCGTCACTACCCAATACGTCGGGAATGGCCGAATTACAAAGTCTCAAGCCACACCAATACGACACTAAAACCAATTCTAAAAACACTTGGTTTTGACATGGATTAGGTAACGCTAATATTAGAAGATAAACAAGTCCTAATAAATTTTTGTTATTCGCGGCCAAAAAAAATGATTTTCTCTTTTGCTGAATATAAGAGTAATCTTATTTTCGAACTCGCGGCGGGCTTTTAATTTCAGACTCCGACGCCAACAAACACAAACCATTGAGGAACTAGTTCATGAAAACCATCACAATGTTAAAAGTAGGCTTTTTAGCCGGTTTAATCGCACTTATGTCAGGTTGCGGTACCATCAAGTCAGCCGGAAACTTAGAAGAAGGCGCATGGGGCACATTTAACGAAATTTGGGATCGCTGGGTAGAAAGCGACGGTGATATTGGTTACGCGGTAGTGTGGCACCGTAAAGTTGCTGAAGGCTTGTCATTACAAGACGTTATGGACACGTTAAATAACATCGCCATCGAAACACCAGGTCTAATGAACGTGGGTGAATTACCGCTTTCTAAAGAACTAAACGCTCGCGGCATTGAATCAGGTATCGTACATATTGCTTCTTTCTGTAACCCAGAAACAGCACGTGTAATGTTGGACTTCAGCCCAGCAATGAGCGCCATGTTGCCATGCCGTATCGCCTTCGTTGAACAAGAAGACGGTTTACACATGTACACCATGAACATGGACATGATGGTCAAAATGGGCAAAAAAATGCCAGAGCCATTGCGTTCACTAGCTTATGATAAACGTAACGCTATCTGGGATATGATGGAAAAAGGTTCTTCAGGCGACTTCTAAGCCCGATACCTTGTCGGGTTAAAACCCGACCCACATTGATACATGGTCAAACTAAAAACCACCAACGCCCACCAGGCCTGGTGGTTTTTTTATAGCTGCGGCACTACCTGTCACTGCGAGGCCAGAGGCCGTGGCAATCTCAGACAGTAGGTCGGACTTTAGTCCGACAACCAAAACCGCAAGCTTGGTTTGTCGGGTTAAAACCCGACCTACTATGTAACCGAACTCGTAGGTTGAATTTCAGTCCAACAAAAAAACAGTACATAAACCAAAGAGGAACAACCCGTAATATACGTTAAACAACAACCATTAAAATAGTATGGAAACATTCACTCAATTTATAACCTGACGCCTAAATATTAATTTATTTTATAGGCCTATACTAATTTCAATATCACCATTTCATTTTATTATCAAAAACTTATGTCTTATTAAATCCTCAAATAGGCCATAAAAATTCTTTGATTATCTTTTGCTTTTTTTTTGCGCCATAGTAGCTCCAGCGCAATAAATGATCATTGCGAATAACAAAAATCTTTCAGATAAAAGATCACTAAAAAAGGATACACAGATGAAAAAAACCAAACTCGCGCTAGCCATCACCGCTGCTTCTTTTGTAGCCACTCCGGTTCTTGCAACCAACGGTACTAACATGGTTGGCCTTGGTGCACAATCTGCTGCAATGGGTGGCACAGGTGTCGCGGCTTATTACGGCGCAGAAAACGTCGTGGTTAACCCAGGCCTAATCGGTAAAGCAGTCGGCTCTGAATTTGCTTTTGGAGGCACAGTGTTTATGCCTTCAGTGTCAACAGATTATGCAGGACAGGGCGCTAAAGATAGTACAGCTAACATGAACTTGATTCCATCCGTTTCTTTAGTTAGCCGTATTGATGACCAACTCACTTTTGGTATCGGTATGTATGGTACATCGGGCATGGGTGTTGACTACAGAGATGAAGACGGTCTAATGAATGCACAGTCAAATATGCAGATCATGCGTTTTGTATCGACCCTAGCGTTTAATGAAGCAAACTTTGGTGTTGGTTTTTCTCCAATAGTTCAATATGGCTCACTTGACATTCATTATGATGCCGCTGCATTTAATGGGGGCACATCAAAACCTACTGGCTCAGGAATGGCTTCAGACTTAGGTATTGGCTTTAGTTTAGGGGGATATTTTGACCTCACTAAAGAGCTAACCCTTGCTGCGGCCTACACAAGTGCAATCAATATGAAATACGAAGGCCAGCTATCTACTGCCTCATCAAACTTTGTTGGCATGATTCCAGCAGCTTTTGGTGATGAACTGGAACAACCTGCTGAATTAAAATTAGGTGCGGCTTATACCATGGGTAATATGCTCTATACCGCTGATTTTAAACAAATCGCGTGGAGTGCCGCGAAAGGTTATAAAGACTTTGGTTGGGAAGATCAAAATGTGATTGCTTTAGGTGCGAAATTCAGCACTGAAAAATATTGGGCGGGTGTAGGTTTTAACACCGGCAATAATCCAATCAAGGAACAGGCTAATGGTGCAACTGGTGGTGGTGCAGTCATCAATATGTTTAACAATATTTTCTTCCCAGCAACAACTGAAACGCATATTAGTGTAGGTGGTGGTTATAGCTTAACTTCCCACTTAACATTGGAAGGCGCAATTGTAATGGCGCCTGAAGTTAAAACCACTGTTTCAGCACCGACAGCGACGCCTGGTACATACACTACTAGCACAACAACCCATTCACAAATGGGTTATACCGTAACAGCACGTTACAACTTCTAATGTTGTAAAAAAGCGTGCTTAGCACGCACTGTTTCTCCTAATAGAGCTTTGAGCCGGACAATTGTCCGGCTTTTTTATTTCGAACAACTACAATAAAGCAACCACTCAATACCACCCTCTTCCTCATACTAAAAATTCTTCACAACACCTTTTTTATTCATTAAAACTTCGGCATACTACACCCAAAATTAAACCCCACATTTAGACAAGCGGATGACAAGGATTTTATGGCTAAGATACTGATCGCAGGCTGCGGTGACATTGGATGTCGCCTCGGATTAGAGCTGACAACCGAAGGACACGAAGTATACGGTTTACGCCGCGATGGCGATAAAATTCCGTCACCAATGATTGCTATTTCTGCCGATCTCAATAACCAGGACGAACTTAACTTACCTGACGGGTTAGATTATGTGTTTTATACTGCCGCTGCCGGCAAATATAACGACTTTGCATATTATCAAGCCTATGTATCAGGCTTAAAAAACCTTATCCATGCGTTAGCCGGTCAAACGATTAAACGTTTGTTTTTCACCTCCAGCACCTCGGTTTTTAGTCAATCCGAAGGGGAATGGGTCACGGAAGAAAGCCCAGCTGAAGAACACAACTTTTCCAGCAAACGTTTATTGGAAGGTGAAGCTTTAGCCTTGGATTGCGGCTGGGCAGCAACCATTGTGCGATTTGGTGGCATTTACGGCCCTGGGCGCACCCATATTATCGACTTGGTAATGAAAGGCAAAGCGCAGTGCATGGAGGATGTGTACAGCAATCGCATCCATACCGATGATTGTGTCGGCGTGTTTAAACACCTAATGAACTATCCAAAACTCGAGAACTTATATATCGGTGTCGATAATCAACCTACACCTTCTTGTGAAGTGTATGAATGGCTGGCAGAACAATTAAGTGTCGGTTATATCGAACACACCGAGCCAAGTGAATCCAGCCGTGGACAGCGTACGAATAAACGTTTATCCAACGCGAAACTGCGTGCTACCGGCTATGAATTTAAATATCCAACCTATCAAGAAGGTTACGGCAGTTTAATTTAGTCCGTCTTTGCAAACGCAGTAATTCTACGCCCTTGTAGGTCGGACTTCAGTCCGACAAGCTCTATTGAAAGGCTTATTGTCGGGTTAAAACCCGACCTACTTCTATTCTGAAGTTCTATGACTGACACATTGTTTTCAGCCCAACAAGTAAAAAAGCTCATTTCAAGCCGTATATTGGCATCACTAATAATGATAAAGCCAGCTAACACCTAAGGTTTCTCGCTTCATTTGTCCGCCGGTGTCGAAACTGTCACGACGTTGCAAGATAAATAGCTCAGATCAATGGCGTGCCTTGAGTGAAATCTTAAACTCGCCCCAGCCCCATAAACTAAACCGTCATGGGTGAAACTTTCTGCTTCAGATACACTCGTGTTCGATACCACACGCCCGTTATACTGGTTAAAGTTATAACCCAAATGGCGTGCACATTCCACGATTGCGATTGCGATTGGGGAGCCCATTTGAATTTAACTAAACCGCTGACATCATAAACATCATCCAGTTGAAACACATTCGCTGTACCAGCTTGTTTAATATTGATTTGTTGCTGATTTGCGGCTAGTCGAAACTCGGCATCTGCCCAAGCTGCAAGCGATTTACCTAACTTAAACACCAGGCCTGGTGACTGTGTATCTTTAAACCCATTTAAATTAATAGATTGTTGTTCGACCCCGATACCTATATAAGTATTCTCTGCAGACAAACCAAAATACTCGACACGATCTGAAGCTTGTATACCTGCTACAAAACCAAAACAAATCAACAACGACCAGCCTTTTACCACATTCATGATTTATCCTTTCATGTTAGGATTGGCGCCAAGCACCAAATACAAATGATCCATACCATCGCATATTCCGCGCCACACAATCCAAGTCGCTATAACTGGTTTGCCAGTTGATAAACGGCCAAGTCCAACTCATTAACATCCACTGAAAAAAACTCACCCGCGTTGATTGATAGCGATTGTAGTCGACACAACTTTGTTGCATATAACGATCAATGGACGAACTGACCGGCATAAAGAAGAACGCCGTACTCCAATCGGTTCCGACTGATGTTTTATAACTTAAACAACGTTGTACTTCAGCATCTGCCGCAGAATCGGCTGCCTGCTCAGGGTCTAAAACCGCCGCTGAGATATTGGGCACG
>DIJW01000115.1 GCA_002421475.1 Thiomicrospira sp. UBA5634
AACACGAATACTGACGAGTTGATCTTGATCATAACGTTCAGCAGTAGAGGGTGTGCGATTGATTAGGGCAGTAAGTTCGCGTTTGGCTCGATTGGCAGCATAACTTTCTAGGGCTTGGCCTCCGGCGTACATTAAAGCGATGACCGCGGCAGTTAAGTGTTCGCCTAACAATAATGCGCCGGTGATAGCCAGCGCCGCAATCAAATCAACGCCAAAATCGCCTTTACGTAAACTTTTAACGATTTCGAACAGCAAAATAGTTAACACTAAACCGCTAGCGAGCATCCAGCTGAATTGGGCGGTTTGAGGGTTGATGAAATCCAGGTAGAGGCTTAGGCCGAACAGGGTTAAGAGGAGCGTTGTGATTAACAATGCGTAATGGGCAATGTTTTGCATGTGTTTTAATGCTCGCGCTTGGGTTTTTGATTGAGTTTAATATGCATTTTAGGCGTTGATTTGATGATTGAGGAAATAAATATAATCACCATTAACGCAAAGTGTTATGCGTGAACGGCTATTACTTAGCGTGAAACAAATAATAACCGCGATTAAGCGTTAGCCGGTTTTTAGCTGTTTAAGATAGACTTTTTCGGTGCCGAGTAACTCGCGTTCTTTTTCAATGCAAATATCCATTAGGCGCAATATAAAGTCGCTAAAAAGCGGACAGTTGAGGCTGTTTCGACGAATGGTTTCGCGAATGTCACTGTAGGTGCCGTGCAGTCGGTCAAGTTCTACACCATATTGATGTAGTTTATTAAGGTTTAAATCCAGATAACGATCAAGTCGGGTTGGGCAACGGCTAGCACGAACCCGTGACAAAATATTGTCGATAATTTCATGGTGGATATTTTGGAAACGCGGGTCACGAATGACTTTAAAAATTTCATGATGGCGGGTAGTAACTTTGTAAAACTTACAGTCATCGGTGAAGTGTTGCAAAGCGATTTGATATTCGGACGGTATGCCATGAGAGTTGGAGGGTGAATACCAATGCAGTTGGCCATTGGCTACCACTTTTATCACACGTTTTTCGCCGAGTTTATGCAGCGCTTCAAGACTCTGGCGTTGTGACCAACGGTTTTCTTCTTGTAATGCGTGTTTGATATAAACCACTTGCCAATGATGACGTTTCATATCTTTTTGTCGATTGTAGTGCGTAATTAAATCGGCACGATCTATAAACTCAAGATAGTCTGTTCTGGGGTGGTTAAAAATGCGAAATATATGAATCATGATAAATATAGCACTCCGGTAACTTTTAAGATCATAGACTTAATTTGTAGCGCAGTGCTAGCTAAATATTTTTATGAAAACATGGTTGGTATTTATACGGAACTATTTGTGTTTTTTGCAGAAAATAGTCAGAGGGTTTATTCAGGATAGGTTTTTCTTAAAATTTGAACAGCATGATTAAGTTGTTGAAATAGTTGAGTGTTGCCGCCGCGATCAGGATGGTGGCTGAAACTTAACCGGTGATAGTGTTGATTAATTTGTTGGCGATTTAACGTTTGATCCAGTGGGAGCTCTAGGGTGATTTTGGCTTGCTCCAATTCAGGGTGATCAATTCTTGCGG
Organism: Thiomicrospira sp. UBA5634; assembly: GCA_002421475.1. Taxonomy (GTDB): domain Bacteria; phylum Pseudomonadota; class Gammaproteobacteria; order Thiomicrospirales; family Thiomicrospiraceae; genus Thiomicrospira. The sequence goes on from DIJW01000115.1 coordinate 1,574, forward strand.
GCATTTTTCGCCAAAAGTTGTCGAGTAGGTCAAGCACATCTTGAGTTTGTGTTTCACGATAGGCGGTGAAGTCGAGATAATAACGTCTTAGTGGATCATCCTGGCAAGGGTGACTGTGGGTGGCGTTAGTAAAATCACGGTTAAAACCGATATTCATGCAGCTGATATTTAATTTCCCTAGCCCTTGTTGCTGCCAAATGTCTTGTTGGCGATAGAGTAGATGAAACAACATAAAGTGTGCTTGGAACAAGGCTAGCGGTTCTAGGCTTGGAGCAAATTCGGTATAACCCAGGTTGTCGAGTTGTTTGAGCAAGGCATGCTCACTTATGCCATTGATGTTTTGTTGCAAAATCGTTAATAAATCGGCAATTAACGTGTCTGGAAATTGGGGTTCAAACATAGTTGCTGTTCTGTGTTAAGTAATTGCTCTTTTAGCTCAATACCCCAGCCAAATCCGCCAAGTTCACCATTACGACGAATGACACGGTGGCAAGGAATAAACCAACCAATCGGGTTTTTGCCGATGGCGTTGGCGACCGCACGTACTGCTTTGGGGCGGCCAATCGTATCGGCAATGGTTTGATAATCGCAGGTTTTGCCATATGGAATGTGTTGTAAAGCGCGCCAAACCTGCTGCTGGAAAGGCGTGCCATTGGGTGTTAAAGGTAGCGGGGCGGGTCGATTTTTACCAATCGCATCGGTTATAGCGTTAATTAAAGTTTGCTCTGCTTCGTTCAGCAGTGGTGTGAAAGGCAGGTTGAGCGGTGCAAAACTGCATTGGCGTAAACCTTGGTTATCAATCACAAGGTAAACCTCACCAAAAGGAGTGGGGTGTTGAACATAAATGACGGGGTGTGAATTTTGCATAAGGCTAGTTTAAAACAAGCCTTGGTTGAGTGCAAAAACACGTCATCACGTCATGGCTTAATTTCACGGTATAATGGCGCAACTTAGTCACATAACTGCTTTAGCCGTTTGGTCTTTTTAGTGTTAATCCTTTGAGAAAGCTGATTTGTCTTTAACTTATGTCTCACAATCTTGCCAGCGTATTGGTGTTTACGGCGGCACATTTGATCCGATTCATTATGGCCACTTACGTCCGGCTTTAGATGTGTTGTGTCAGTTGAAACTGGATCAGGTTCGATTTATTCCTTGTTATCAACCCGTTCATCGATCGGCACCGCAAGTATCGTCAGCTCAGCGTTGTCAGATGATTGAGTTGGCAATAGCCAATCAATTGGCATTTGTATTGGATAAACGTGAGATTGAACGACAAGGTCCATCTTATATGGTCGATACCTTGCAGAGTTTACAAGCCGATTTTCCACGAGCAGGCCTGGTGTTGATGATGGGAACGGATGCGTTTGCCAAGTTTCTTCAATGGCATAATTGGCAGCAAATTCTGCAATTGGCGAACGTGGCGGTGATGCATCGCCCAGGTGAGCCGTTGCCAAATCATGGCGAACTGGCAGCGTTGTTACAACAGCGGTTAGTGTCCGAGTTAACGGCGGATGCCGGTCAAATTGTTGAAGTTGAAGTTACACAACTTGATTTAAGCGCAACGCGATTACGTGATTTGCTCAAACACAATCAACCGATTGATTATTTAATGCCTGATGCGGTGATTAACTATATTAAAACCCATCAACTTTACCAAGAAGGAATCTGAATGGACGTTAAAGTCGCTGAAAAACTTGCTGTTGCTGCCCTAGAAGAGGGTAAAGCTCGTGACATCCAAGTGATTGATGTTGAAGGGGTGTCCAACTTTACCGATCGCATGATTGTCGCCACCGGCACCTCTACTACCCATGTTCGTTCATTGGGTAGTATGGTGGATCAGGCGTTTAAGGAAGCCGGAGAAGCCAGTATGGGCGTTGAAACAGGGCCCGAGCCGGATTGGGTTTTGGTTGATCATGGTAATGTTATTGTGCATGTGATGACTGAAAAAGCGCGTGCTTATTATGCGATTGAAAAATTATGGCGCATGAAAGAAGAGGCTGAGTCCGGTACTCAAAGTTAAGCGGGTTTTGCTTCATGCAGATTCATTTTATTGTGGTCGGACAAAAAATGCCGAAGTGGGTGCAGGACGGTTATGCGGAATATGCTAAACGCCTGCCTAAATCTTGCGCGTTAAACTTGATCGAATTGCCAATGGCGCAGCGTGGTAAAACCAGTTCCGTTGAGCAAAATAAACAAGAAGAAGCTAAACGGATTATGGCCGCGATTCCTAAAGGGGCGCGTTTGATTGTGCTGGATGAACACGGTCAACAACCCACTACGTTACAGTTATCAAAAAAGCTGGAAGATTGGTTAAGCGGCGGCCAAGATGTTGCATTGATTGTTGGTGGTCCGGATGGTTTAGATGCGAGTTTAATTAACCAAGCCGATTGGACTTGGAGTTTGTCGAAACTGACTTTACCTCATCCTTTGGTACGTGTGCTGATCGCCGAACAACTTTATCGCGCATGGTCGGTATTGCAAAATCATCCCTATTATCGCGAGTAAGGGGGGGTCAGTCACGCAATAACGCATCCAGATGATCGACAACATCAACCCAGTCGGCATCCGTTTCCCAGCTTTCACGAATAAATTGTGCTTGTGCCGGCGTCCAAAATGGTGCCTTATCCAGCGTGATATTTTCGTTTAGTCGATGCTGTTGAATAAAACGTTGAATGGCATTTTTATCGTTGGCTAATCCCAGTTGATTAAACAGGGTTTCAAGATTGTGTTTTGAAGTATCCATGTTGTTTCTCCTGTGTTGATTTGTTTCAATTATAGGCCGATGTAAGTGTCAGTAAAATAGTTGTTTTTTACCTTGACGTAATTGTTAAACAGGGTATAATTTTGCAATCCTTTCAAACCCTATGGTAATGCACTGGCTGAGTTGTGAATCTGACAACTTGTAAAACCCAGATTACTTTAGTTTTTTTACAGAATTTTTGGAGAATATTGTGGCAAACACAGCACAAGCCTTAAAACGCGCGAAACAAGCCGAGAAACGTCGTCAGTTAAACGCGTCACAGCGTTCAGCCATGCGTACTGCCGTTAAGAAAGTTTTAACTGCAATTCAGTCTGGCGATAAAGCCGCGGCTACTGAAATGTTCCGTGCAGCACAATCAAAGTTAGACGGTATGGCGCGTAAAGGCATTATTGAAAAAAATAAAGCTTCACGTTCAACTAGCCGTATCAACGCACGCATCAAGGCAATGGCTTAATCGCTAATTGTTAGTGTGTTATTTTCTCTAACCGGAGAAAATATTTAAAAAGCAGTGTGATAAGTTTATGACTTTCACGCTGCTTTTTTGTTTCTGCCATTCTGTCAGCCAGTTTGTTGAGTGTGGCATGGTATGATGCAAAAAATTTCACTGCTTGCTTATCTATGAAACCAATCTTAGTTTTTTATCATCTGTTCAGCTGTTTTATGTTGTTGTGTTCGATTGCCGTGCAGGCCAATCAACCTGCTTGCTATCAGTTGCCAGGAAAGATTGTTATCGGAGCACTTGAACAGGTTCATTTAACGCCGCCGGATATAACCATGGTAGCGCGAATTGATAGTGGTGCGCATACATCATCATTAGATGCGCGCGATATTGTTGTATTCCAGCGTGATGGTTTAGACTGGGTCCGTTTTGTGGTGATAGATCGTGAGACACAAAAAACGCATTCGTTGGAGCGTCCACTGATTAGGTGGGCACAAATCAAGCAAGCGTCCAGTAATCAGGTTCAAACGCGTGCAGTCATAGATTTAGAGATACGTTTGGCCGGTAAAAAACAAACAGTCGAATTTAACTTGATCAATCGCTCACATCTGGCTCATCCGATTCTGGTGGGGCGAAATGTTTTACAACATGGTTATTTAATTGATGTCAGTCAAAAATTGACCATGCCTTTGCAAATAGCTGATTAGAGCAAGGGTTGGAGTTTTCCTACCAGGCCTGGTAGTTTGGTAGAATTCGCTTTAATTTATAATGTGGGTATCTTGAACTCCGGCAGAATTTTATTCGCGGTTAATCGAGCTGCCCATTAACCGCATTTTGTAATCAACAGTGAACCTATTTTGAAAAGAATTATTAAAGCGACCGCTACCGTGGGCGGCATGACCATGATTTCACGCATTTTAGGTTTTGTGCGAGACATGGTGATTGCACGAATGTTTGGTGCCTCAGCCGGAGCGGATGCGTTTTTTGTCGCGTTTAAAATCCCGAATTTTTTTCGCAGATTGTTTGCTGAAGGGGCATTTTCACAAGCCTTTGTACCGGTGTTGGCGGAGACCAAAGAAAAGCATGGTGATGCCGCAGTGCGCCATTTGGTTGGCTCATTAGCGTTACGTTTAGGCCTGGTGTTACTGGCTTTAACGTTATTTGGCGTGTTTGGCGCATCCTTGTGGATGACCGTGTTTGCGCCGGGTTTTCGTTCTGATCCGGAAAAGTTTGCGCTGGCCACCGATATGTTACAACTCACCTTTCCCTATTTGATGTTGATTTCGTTGGTGGCCTTATCTTCGGCTTTAATGAACACCTATAACCGTTTTGCCGTTCCGGCGCTCACTCCGGTTTGGTTAAATTTGGTGTTGATTGGTTGTGCGATTTGGTTGTCGCCGCTGTTGGATATTCCGGTGATGGCTTTGGCCTGGGGTGTGTTGCTTGCCGGGGTGGTGCAATTGTTATTCCATCTGCCGTTTTTGTGGCAAATGAAGTTGTTACCCAAACCAATTGCGGAAAAGGATCCAGGCGTTAATGAGGTCGGCCGTTTAATGATCCCCGCGTTGTTTGGCGTGTCGGTCGCGCAAATTAACTTGTTGGTGGATACGATTTTAGCGTCGTTTTTGGTGACCGGCAGTGTGTCGTGGCTGTATTACTCCGACCGTTTAATGGAGTTTCCATTAGGCGTGTTTGGGGTGGCTTTGGCAACGGTGGTGTTGCCTGGGTTATCAAAAAAAGCCGCCAATGCGGATTGGTCAGGGTTTCAACAAGATTTAGATTTTGCATTGAAGTTAGTGGCGTTAATTGCGTTACCGGCAATGTTTGGACTGATATTATTGGCACAACCCTTATTGGTGACGCTGTTTTTCTACGGTGAATTTACCGCGCACGATGTGCTGATGTCGAGCCAAAGCTTAATGGCGTATTCGTTAGGCTTATTAGGTTTTATTTTGGTTAAGGTGTTAGCACCGGCGTTTTATGCGCGTAAGGACATGAAAACACCGGTTAAAATCGCCGTGGCGGCATTGGTGAGTAATATTGTGTTGAACTTATTATTAATTGGGCCTTTGGCACATGTTGGTTTAGCCTTGGCAACCTCATTATCCGCGTTTTTAAATGCCGGTTTACTGTATTACTTTTTACTCAAACAACAGGTGTTTTCGTTGCAGTCGCCATGGCGCGGTTTTTCGCTGCAAATTTTAGCGGCGGTATTAGCAATGAGTGCTGCGTTGGTGTTATTAAACCCAGACCACCAGGCCTGGTTGTTGTTTGATGCTTGGCAGCGTGTGGGTTGGTTGTTGGGTTTAATTCTGTTGGCGATGCTGGTTTATGTGGTGACGTTATTATTATTTGGTTTTCGTCCCCGCCAATTTATACGTGATGCGAAGACGGGTTAAGTTAGTGCAGTGTGGCGCTAATACAAGAATTAAGCCCTTGAATCGGCTATAATCTCAAGCTTTTGCGTTTGCCCTATTTGTGAGAACTATGCGATTAATTCGTGGTTTACATAATTTAACCCAGTTTTCAGACGTGTTAACGCGGGGCTCTGTGGTGACTATCGGCAATTTTGATGGGGTACATCTTGGCCATCAGCAAGTGTTAGATCAAGTTAAAACACTTGCGCTAAGTCAATCAATACCGAGTGTAGTGATGGTGTTTGAGCCCTTACCGATTGAATTTTTTAGCCCGGCAAGCGCGCCGGTGCGTTTGATGAATTTGCGCGAAAAACTGCGGGCGTTTGAACGGGTCGGCGTGGATTACGTGTTATGTGTCGCGTTTAATCCAACATTTGCCGCTTTAAGCGCGGCGCAGTTTGTGAAAAAGGTTTTGATTGAAGGTTTGCACGCGCGCCATGTGGTCGTGGGAGATGATTTCCGTTTTGGTCAAGGACGTTGCGGTGATTTTGGTTTTTTACGCGAGCAGGGTAACCGCTACGACTTTAACGTAACCGCGATGCCGACTTATAATTTGGACGGTGGGCGCGTCAGCAGTACGCGGATTCGTCAACAATTACGTCAGGCAGACGGCTCCCCCAATTTACCGCAGGCCAACCGATTACTTGGCCACGACTTTCGTTTTGAAGGCCGCGTGATTCACGGTCAAAAACTGGGACGAAAATTAGGTTTTCCAACGCTGAATTTAAATCCAAAACGTTTACAGATGCCGGTTTGCGGTGTATTTGCGGTGCGGGTCGCTGGATTAGCTGACCAGGCCTGGCCCGGCGTGGCAAACATTGGTGTTCGCCCAACGGTGCAGGGTTCACGACCTTCAATTGAAGTCCATTTGTTTGACTGGAATAAAATGGTATATGGCGCACACGTAGAAGTGCGACTTGAGGCGTTTATTCGCCCGGAAATGAAATTTAACAGCTTGCCGGAGCTCCAAGCACAAATTGCATTGGATGCGGCGCAAGCAAGACAACTTTTAAAAATTTGAGTTTGAGACTTTAGCCATGACTGACTATAAATCGACGTTAAACCTTCCTGAAACCGAGTTCCCGATGCGCGGTGATTTACCGAAACGCGAACCTAAACAGGTTGAGGCTTGGTTGCAAGCTGATCTTTACCAAACCGTGCGTGACGCGATGGCGGGTCGACCAAAGTTTGTGTTACATGACGGCCCGCCTTATGCCAATGGCGATATTCATATCGGTCATGCGGTGAACAAGGTGTTAAAAGACATGATTGTGAAGTCGAAAGGTTTGAGCGGTTATGATGCGCCGTTTGTGCCGGGTTGGGATTGTCACGGTTTGCCGATTGAATTAAACGTCGAAAAAGCGCACGGCAAAGTCGGCGTTAAGTTAAATGAACGTGAGTTCCGCCAGGCCTGCCGTGATTATGCGCAAAGCCAAGTTGAAGGTCAGATGAAAGATTTTCAACGTTTAGGCATTATGGCGGATTGGGCTAATCCGTATCTGACTAAAGCATTTGATTTCGAAGCGAATGAAGTGCGTGCACTGGCAAAAATTATCCAAAAAGGACATTTGGTCAAAGGCACTAAGCCGGTTTATTGGTCAATCGGCGGGCGTTCAGCGTTGGCAGAAGCCGAAGTGGAATATGAAGAAAAACGGTCTAACGCAATTGATGTGCGATTTAAAGTTTTAGATGAACACGCCTTTTTTGAGCGTTGCCATCATGTCGAAGATCATACCGGCGAAGGCCCTATTTCAGTGGTGATTTGGACAACCACGCCTTGGACGTTACCGGCCAACCAAGCGGTCGCGATTAATCCTGAACTGGAATATGCGCTGGTTCAAGTAGAAACCGAGCAAGGTAAAGAGCGTTTATTTTTAGCCGAAGCTTTGGTTAAAGATGTGATGGCAAAATGTGACATCGAACATTATCGCGTGGTGGCTTATGGTCGTGGCGACCAGTTTGAATTTATCCGTTTGCAGCATCCGTTTTACGAGCGCATTGTGCCGATTATTTTGGGTGAACACGTCACGGTGGATGCGGGTACAGGTTGTGTACATACCGCGCCGGGTCATGGTCAGGACGACTTTATTGTCGGCCTAAAATATGATTTAGAAGTGGATTGCCCGGTCGATGGTGCAGGGAATTTCGTTGCAGGTACGCCATTGTTTGAAGGTTTAAATGTACTCAAAGCAGACGATGCGGTGTTGGAGGTGTTGCGTGAGCGCGGCGCGTTATTACATCACGAAGCAATTCGCCACAGCTACCCACATTGCTGGCGTACCAAAACCCCGTTAATTTTCCGTGCCACACCGCAATGGTTTATCAGCATGGATCAACAAAGTTTACGTGCCGATGCATTGAATGCGATCAAAACTGTGCAATGGGTACCGGATTGGGGGCAAAACCGTATTGAAGCGATGATTGATGGCCGTCCGGATTGGTGTATTTCACGCCAACGTCTATGGGGCGTGCCGATCACGATTTTTGTGCATAAAGTCACAGGTGAAATGCATCCGCGCACGGTTGAGTTAATGGAACAGATCGCGCAACGGATTGAGAAAAACTCAATCGACGCTTGGTATGATTTGGATGCGACGGAGTTATTGGGTTCAGAAGCTAATGACTACGAAAAGGTGCAGGATATTTTGGACGTTTGGTTTGATTCCGGCGTAACCCATTTTGCGGTGTGTCAACAGCGCGATGAGCTGCAAGCACCGGCGGACTTGTATTTAGAAGGTTCAGATCAACATCGCGGTTGGTTCCAATCATCATTGTTGACCGGCATTGCCATGAACGGTGAAGCACCTTATAAACAAGTGTTAACCCATGGTTTTACCGTTGATAAAGACGGCAAAAAAATGTCGAAATCGAAAGGTAACGTGGTTGCACCGCAAAAAATCGCCGACACCTTGGGGGCGGATATTTTGCGTTTGTGGATTTCAGCCGCAGATTATCGTTATGAAATGACGGTATCGGATGAAATTATCAGCCGTACTGCGGATGCGTACCGTCGTATTCGTAACACTTCACGCTTCTTTTTAGCCAACTTAAACGGCTTTGATCCGGCCAAGGATTTGGTAGCGTATGACGATTTATTGCCGCTGGATAAGTGGGCGGTGGGGCATGCGTATCAACTGCAACAACAGATTATCAGTGCGTATGAGCAATATCATTTCCACCAAATTTACCAAACCGTATCGCATTTTTGTTCGGTTGAAATGGGCGCGTTTTATTTAGACGTAATTAAAGATCGTCAATATACCTGCAAGGCAGATGGGTGGGCGCGCCGTTCGGCACAAACCGCTTTGTATCACATTATTGAAGCGATGACGCGTTGGATTGCACCGATTTTAAGTTTTACCGCCGAAGAAATTTGGCAATATATTCCGGGCAAACGCGAAAAAACCGTATTTGTCGCCACTTGGTATCAAGGTTTGACTGCATTAGATGAGTCAGCGGCGATGAATTCAGCCTACTGGACGCAAATGATTGAAGTGCGTTCAGCGGTGGCGAAACGTCTGGAAGAGTTACGTAATGAGGGTGTGATTAAAGCCTCATTAACCGCCGAAGTGACCTTGTTTGCAGAGGGCGACCTTTATCAGCAATTAAACAGTTTGGATGACGAGTTGCGTTTTGTCTTGATCACCTCGTATGCCAAAGTGTTACCGTTGAGTGCAAAAACCGCACAAGCGTTGGAAAGTGAAATGAGTGGCTTATGGATTGATGCGCAGGCGGCAGATAAAGCGAAATGCCCGCGTTGTTGGCACCATCTAGACGATGTTGGCGTACATGCCGATCATCCTGAACTTTGTCAGCGTTGTGTTGATAATGTCGCCGGTAACGGTGAAGTGCGCCACTATGCTTAAGCAAAAATTAAATGAAAGCGGTTTGCGTTACCTTTGGTTAGCAGGCCTGGTGCTGGTTTTAGATCAAATCACCAAATATCTGGCATTGAGTTATTTAACCTTTGCTGAACCTGTGGCGGTGATGCCGCATTTTAATTTAACCCTGGTGTTTAATTACGGTGCGGCGTTTAGTTTTCTGGCGGACATGGGCGGTTGGCAGCGTTGGTTTTTTGCGTTGTTGGCGATAGCAGTTAGTGCAGGCCTGGTGTTTTGGTTAAGTAAACTCAAAGCGAAACCCACATTTGAAGTATTGGGTTTAAATCTTATTTTAGCGGGTGCGATCGGTAATTTAATTGACCGCGTATTGTTCGGCAAAGTGACTGATTTTCTGGACTTTTATTATGGTAGTTGGCATTACGCTACCTTTAATATTGCGGATGTCGCGATTAGTGTTGGTGCCGGCATGTTGATTATTTATGAATTTTTCTTACGGCCTAAAGATAAAGCATCCCATTAATGGATGAAAAGGAATAAGAAATTATGAATCGGCAAAAAAAGATTTACCAAAAAGTAAAAAAGCGAATGCAGCAGGAAAAGGCAAAAAATCAAGCGGGCAAAAAACCAGCCTATATTTCTAAGGCAGAACGTGCTGCTTTAGCTTTGTCAGAGTCTGAGCAAACAACCATTGAACAAATAACTGAACAAGATCCGAAATAGATCTTGTTTAAACCCTAAATAAAAAAGCACCAGGCCTGGTGCTTTTTTATTTGTATCGCGATAACTGATCATGCAGGCTTAGGGTGTTTTCACTTTAAACCAAGCGCTGTACATCGCCGGTAAAAACAATAATGTCAATACGGTTCCCATCGTCACCCCACCAATGAGCACATAAGCCAATGGCCCCCAGAAGGTTGAGGTGGTCAGTGGAATAAACGCCAGTACTGCGGCCAGTGCGGTTAAAATAACCGGTCTTGCACGACGTACGGTGGCGTCAATTACCGCTTCATAGTCGTTCATGCCTTGGCGTTTATTGTCATCAATTTGTCCAACCAAAATCAGGGTGTTACGCATTAATATTCCGGCCAGACCGATTAGGCCTAAGGTCGCCACAAAACCAAACGGCTGTGAGAATAATAATAATGCCATCACCGCGCCAATCAAACCGAGCGGGGCGGTCAAAATTACCATAAACATACCTGAGAAAGAGCGCATCATCAGCATGATTAAGGTGAACATCAGTACCACCATTACCGGCATCATGGCTTGAATGGAACCTTGCGCTTTGCCTGATTCCTCCACCGAACCGCCAATTTCAATGCGATAACCTAAGGGTAAACTCGCATTAAGTTGATTGAGGTTCGGCCAAATTTGCATCGTGACATCCGGTGGTTGTGCACCGGCACGGATTTCACTATTCACGGATAAATAAGGTGTGCGGTTGCGACGTTTTAATACCGGGTCTTCAAACCCGACTTCCAGCCGGGCTAAATGTTCTAGCGGCACGGCCTGACCTAAACGATTTTTAAGTGGCAAACTGCCAAGTGAACCGAGGTCAAGGCGCTCATTTTCCGCCGCACGCGCAACCAGTTGTACACTGCGTGTGTCGATACGTAATTCACTGACCGTGACACCATTCAGCATAAATTGCAGTTGTTGACTGATATCAGCCGGTGTAAAACCAAGCTGTTCAAGACGCGCTTCATCCAGCTTTAAGTGCACTACCGGTGCGCGTTCGCCCCATTCCAAATGAGGATGTAACGTATCGGGATGTTGTTCCATCACTTCACGAACCTGGTTGGCGATCTGACGTAACACCAGCGGATCGTCGCCCATCACCCGGAAGGTAACCGGCCAAATAACCGGCGGGCCAAACAATAACGGATGGACACGAACGCGAGCTTCAGCAAACTCACCTTGTTCAATTAAAGCTAATAAACGCGCTTGTAATGCATCGCGTTCGTCACGATCACCGGTAATGGCGACAATTTTGCCAAACGCCGGATTAGGTAATTCAGGATTTAACGCCAAGAAAAAACGCGGTGCGCCTTGACCGACATAACTGGATAACGAACGTACTTCCGGTTGTTCGGCGATCAAGGTTTCAATGCGTTTGGTTAACGCATCGGTGACGTGAATTGACGTGCCTTCCGGCAGATAAATATCCACTAATAATTCGGGGCGATCGGAACTTGGGAAGAATTGTTTTTCAACCAGTTTTGCCATACCGATCACCGATATTACAAACAACACGAAGGTTGCGATCAGCACGGTTTTACGTTGATGCACACACCAGCTAATCGCTTGGCGGAGTGTTTGATAATGACGGCTGGCATAAGGGTTGGCGTGTTCAGCCTGATGACTGTGATTACTCAATAATTTGACGCCAAGATATGGGGTAAATAAAACCGCGACAATCCAAGAAGCAATCAATGAAATGGCTAAAATCCAGAAAATATTCCCCGCATACTCGCCGACATTGGAGGCCGCAAAACCAATCGGCACAAAACCAACCGCAGTAATTAAGGTGCCGACTAACATGGGCATCGCGGTCACTGACCAGGCATAAGATGCGGCTTGAACTTTATCCAAACCTTCTTCTATTTTCACCAGCATCATTTCAATCGCGATAATGGCATCGTCAACCAATAAACCCAACGCCAAAATCAGCGCGCCAAGGGTGATACGGTCAAGGTTTTTGCCCATTAACATCATAATGAAAAAGGTCATCGCCAACGTTAGCGGAACGGCTAAGGCTACCACCAGGCCTGCTCGTAAACCGAGGGCTAAAAAACTCACCAACATGACCACCGCTAACGCCACCACAAACTTCATTTGGAACTCGTTAATGGATTTGCTGATGGCGTGAGCTTGATCGGTAATTTTGTCGAGATGAAAACCCAGCGGTAATTCTGCTTGAATGCGGGCTTCCGCTTGCGCTAGGTTTGCCCCCAGCGTTAAACCGTTAAAGCCTTTTTGCATAATCACGCCAATCAGCAATGTTGGTTGTGAACGATCACGCACAATATAACTGGGCGGATCTTGATAACCCTGTTCAATTTTTGCAATGTCACCTAGCACAAAATTTTTACCATTCACCGACAGCGGCAAGCGACGTAATTGATCCAGCTCAGACATGTCGTTATCACCACGAATGTAAATACGTGCCGCTTGGGTTTCAATTTGTCCGCTCGGCACTAAGCGATTATGGGCATCAATCGCCGCAAACACTTGGTTGGCAGTTAAACCCAAATTACTCAATTCTTGGTTTGATAACTCGATAAAGACCGTCTGCGGTTGTTCACCCAATAAATTGACTTTTTGAACTCCGTCCACTCTTAGCAACTGGTCGCGTAACGCCTCAGCCGGTTGGACTAATTCATGTAAAGGAAGTTCGGGGGCGGTGAGTGCATATAACGTGAAATAGACATCGGAGAAATCATCATTAACAAAGGGGCCTTGTACACCGGCGGGAAGTTTAGAGGCTTCATCCAGCATACGTTTACGCACTTCATAAAACACGTTTTGTACTTCGCTGGCCGGTGTGTGATCTTGAAATTGAATTTGCATATTCACTTGGCCGGGTCGTGTGACGGTTTCAACCCGATCAAAATAAGGCGCTTCTTGAATCCGTTTTTACAACCGATCTGCCACTTGTTGTTGCATCTGTTCGGCACTTGCTCCCGGCCATTGCGCCGAAACCGTCATAACTTTAATCGTAAAACTTGGGTCTTCGGCCCGTCCGAGATGAGTGAATGCATATAAACCGGCCAGTGCTACCAGAATAATAAAATACAGCGTTAAGGCACGTTCGCGTACGGCCCAAGCCGACAGGTTAAAACGCGTCATCATAAAGTGCGCTCCCGCACATTTTGTCCGGCTTTGAGCAAGTGTGTACCGGCTTTAACAATTCGGCTATCAGCGGGAATATTGGCTTCAATTAAAGCGTAATCACTTCCCAAGTGTTTAATAGTGACAGCTTGAGGCTGTACTTGTTGATTTTGTATCAGCCAAATGTGTGGGCCTTGGGCTTGTTCAAAAATCGCTGATAAAGGTATTTTGTATAAAGCACTGTTATCGCCAAAACTTAAACGTGCCGTTTGACCGAGTTGCGCGCTGATGTCGGTCGGCAGCGCAAAACGTGCTTGCCAAGTTCGAGATTGCTCATTGCTTTTCGGGACGAGTTCGCGCAATTGCACTTCAATTAGATTTTGCTGGCCGCGCAGTTGCGCTTGAGCAGTATGCGGTAAGGTTTCAATGCGTGACTCCGGGACTTCGACCAGAATGTCTAAACCATCGCTATAGATAAAACCGGCGACAGCTTGACCGACTTGAACAACTTGGCCTGCATCAACGTTGACGTTTTGAATGTAGCCTGCCGCCGGTGCTTTCAGTTCGGTATAACTGAGTTGGCGTTTGACTAATTCCAGTTCGCGTTGTAAGCCGGTTTGGCGTTGCTTGAGTGTGGTTACGAGATTTTGCGCCCGATCATAATCTTGTTGCGAAACCAGCTTACGTGCCAGTAAGTCTTGCGCACGTTGTGCTTCGATTTGCGCCAAGGCATATTCAGCATCGGTGGCGCGTAAGTTTGCTTCGGCGGCGCGTTGGCGTAATTGAATGTCCGTTGGATCAAGTTTTAATAAAACCTGGCCGGCAGTTACCTGCGCGCCGCTATTGACGAAACGATCACTCACCAGGCCTGCTACCTGAAAACTTAAATCAGCTTGACGTTGTGCACTGATTTGACCATTTAAATACCATTGTAAAAAAGCGCCTTGCTCAATCTGGCTACTCAGGACAAAAGGTGTTTTTTCTTCAGTTTGGTTGTCGGCACTGCAGCCAATTAATAATAGACAACTAAAACCCATAATAACAACGGAATGTAAGTTAAATTGACGCATTATTTGATCCTTGAAGGCCATGAGAAAGCGATGAACAAGCGGTTAGCGAAGTAAGGAAGGTGGTGTTGCAGCTGCGTTCGGTTTGTAAACATTGCGCCAGTGGCGATATTCAATTTTAACCGCGCGAGCTTGGCATTTCCAAAAATGGTAACCCAACCCAAGCGGTGAGTTGAGAAACACAAGATCGGTGGTTTTAGGGGTTGGTTGCGCGTGATTCATTTTTGGAGACTTCACGTAAAACGTTTAATAAATGCATGCTGGGAAAACCATCTGCCGGCATCGCGCGATCAACTTGGAACTGGCGTAATGCTTGACGAGTACGTGTACCAGCGACCCCGTCAATCTGACCCACGTTATAACCGAGCTTATTTAAGCGTTGTTGCAGTTCACTTAAATGCTTGTGGCTTAATGCTTCATCGTCATGCGGTTTGGTCGAAACCAATGCATCGCGCCCAATGAGTCTATCGGCCAAATGTCCTACTGCTAAAGCGTAACTGTTAGAATTGTTCCAGCGTTTCATGACAAAAAAGTTGTGATAAACCAAAAAAATAGGGCCGCGATAATCACTTGGAATTAATAAGGCTGCGTTGATGTCGGCATNNCCGGAACTTGACGGCCATCCGCCAGCATAACCCCCAGTTCACGCCATTTTGAGAGAGGGTGCATAGTGGCGCCGTCTGCCAGTGAATAATCGAAGTCTTTGGGTAATGTGACTTCACGACCCCAGTTTTCTTCTTTTTTCCAGCCGAGTTTATTGAGGAAATTGCCCGATGAGTGAAAGACATCCGGCAAACTATTCCATAGGTCTTTTTTTCCAGAGCCGTCGCCGTCAACCGCATAGTGAATATAGTTATAAGGCATAAACTGAGTTTGTCCCATTGCACCGGCCCAAGAGCCGTTCATATTTTCTAATGCAATATGACCCTGATCTAAAATACGTAAAGCATCAATGAGTTGATTACTAAAAAACTCACTGCGACGCGGATTAAATGACAAGGTAGCTAAGGCTTCAATAATCGGAATATTACCGGTAAAACCGCCGAAGTTGGTTTCCATACCCCAAAACGCGACTAAGAAACGTCCGGGCACGCCATATTTATCGGTTACGTCATCCAGCAAAGCACGATGTTCATTGAGTAAAACCGTGCCGCGTTCAATACGCCAAGGGGTGACGGTTGCTTCAAAATATTGCCAAAAAGTGCGGGTGAATTCCGGTTGACGGCGATCAAGCTCAAGTACTCGTTGATTTAAACGTACGTTGGCAAAAGCCTTATCTAAGGTCGGTTGCGAAATACCTTGTTGGCGGGCATGTTTTTTAAAGTCTTGCACCCAAGCTTGGAACTGGACTTCGGTTTGCGCATGTGCGTTGATAAAGCCGCTCATTAAAACAAGGCCAAGAATGGCTTGGAATAAAGGGCGCAAAAAAGAACGTGGGAATATTTTCATCGTTAAATAAGCATTCGATTATTTTGTGAGTCGTTCGGCTATTTTACCGAAAGCCTGACTTAAAGAGAGTAAAATTAGCGCTAAATTTAATTAGTCGATTTTTCGGCTTGCACAATGAGAGAGCGTATGAAGTTTTTTGCCACCGCACCAAGCGGGTTATCTGAGTTATTAAAAGAAGAATTGATTAGCCTTGGTGCGCAGTCGGTTAAAGCGCAACCACGCGGCGTGGCGTTTGAAGGGGGTTTGGTTGACGGCTATCGCGCTTGTTTGTGGTCGCGGCTAGCCAACCATGTGTATTTGGTATTGCTGGAAGCGGAGTTGCCCAACCAAGAAGCGCTTTATGAACAAGTGCGCGCATTGGACCGGTCGCGCCACATGTCGGAAGACCATAGTTTTGCGACTTCGTTTACCGGCAAAGGTATGGGCATTGAACACACCCATTTCGGCGCGTTAAAAATTAAAGACGCAATTGTCGATTATTTCCGCGATAACCGTGGTGTTCGTCCATCGGTGGATGTGGATTATGCCGATATTCGTTTACACGGCCATTTAAATCGTAATGAATTT
>DIJW01000027.1 GCA_002421475.1 Thiomicrospira sp. UBA5634
CCAGCGGCGGCTCGATGAAGGGAAACGACTCGACATTGGCCAGCTCATTCGCAAAATTAAGCGACTTCATCCGCAGGATGACCGCAGCCAGCGAGGAGCGCAGGATTTCCGGATCGGTGAACTTCGGCCGCAGCAGATAATCCTGCTCTTCGTACAGGCGGATGCACACGCCGGCGGCCACGCGGCCGCAACGGCCAGCACGCTGGTTGGCGGCCGATTGCGCCACCGGCTCGATCTGCAGCTGCTCGACCTTGTTGCGGTAACTGTAGCGCTTGACGCGGGCGAGGCCGGCATCGACCACATAGCGGATGCCCGGCACAGTCAGCGAGGTTTCCGCCACGTTGGTGGATAAAATAATGCGGCGTTTGGGCGAGGTTTGAAACACCTTGTTTTGCTCCGCCATCGACAGGCGCGCATACAACGGAATCACCTCGGTGTTTTTCAGGTTTTGTTTACGCAGCGCCTCGGCGGTTTCTTTAATATCGCGCTCCCCGACTTGAAACACCAACACATCGCCAAACGGATCGTGCGCCGCCAATTCTTCCAGCGCCTCGATAATGCCATCGGTTAAATCCTGCTCGATGACCGTGCCATCGTCCATTTCCACTTGACCCAACGGGCGATAACGCACTTCTACCGGATAAGTACGGCCGGAAACTTCGACAATCGGCACTACCCGACCTGGTTGTTTGAAATGCTCGGCAAAACGCTGGGTATCAATGGTCGCAGAGGTAATAATCAGTTTTAAATCGGGGCGTTTAGGTAATAGCTGTTTCAGAATACCGAGCAGAAAGTCGATATTGATACTGCGCTCATGCGCCTCGTCGATAATAATCGTGTCGTATTGACTGAGAAAACGGTCATTTTGAATCTCCGCCAGCAAAATCCCGTCGGTCATCACCTTAATCAAACTGTTTTCATGCACCTGATCATGAAAACGCACCTGATAACCGACCAAATCCGCCAAAGTCGAATGCAATTCTTGCGCTAAACGTTCGGCGACACTGCGCGCCGCCAAACGTCGCGGCTGAGTACAACCGATGCGCCCTAAAACCCCGCGCCCGGCTTCTAAACAAAGTTTTGGAATCTGCGTGGTTTTACCTGACCCGGTTTCGCCCGCAATCACCACCACCTGATGATTTTTGATCAGCTCCAACAACTCATCACGCCGCCCCACCACCGGCAACGCCGAATCATAATCAATTGACGGCACAAGATTTTTACGCGCTTGCACCTTATCCAACGAGCTTTGCAACCGCCCACACCAAGACAACCAGGCCTGATGGTTGGGCTCAAGTTTAGACAAATCAAATTTATCCAAATCGCGTTTTAAACGAAATTGATCGCGCGTTTGCGCTTGAGCAATAAAGAATGGGAGTACAGATTTATCACGCGGAAATTCAGACATCGACTAAGGGTTACCAAAAATAGACCAGTTAAATAACTGCCTATTTTAACTGAACAAGCCAAGGGATTTTGAATGCATTTTGGCAATACGTGGATGATTACGACACATAATTCATTACAATGTCCCATAAATAGACTTGTCATCAAACTCCTCGCTAACCTCTGATACAGCTATACCATTTAGAAGCAACTGAAGTTTTATTTTGTTTACATCAGGTAAGTGTTGGAATGGGCCTGAAGGATCATAAGATCTAAACGAGAACTTTATGGATGTTCCATCTTGAGCTTCATATGAACAATTTAGGTTCATATAGTTAACCTCACCAGTTGTGTTGAGGTTCATACCTTTAACTTGGTCTACAAGAGCGCTGGAATTTTGTGATTTTTTAGCCTCTTCAATATAACCAGATATTTGATTAAATAAATCTTGCGCAATCATTTTTTTCCTCCAACCATAATCATCAGCTACAACAGCGAAAACTATCTCGAGACCCAAAACTAGCAGAGTAAAACTAAATAATGTTACGCAAACCTCGATAATTTCCGCAATCTTTTTATTTAAACAAGTTATTTAACTTTTTTACAATATTTTATGACAGTTTTGGAGTTAAAAACTTAAGTGAAGTGCTTCTTAAATTCTCCACAAAATTCAGGAATTACTAGGAGATGTTGGTGCTTTATTTTTACCTACTAAACGCTGTTTTAGAGTTCTTATTTTTGTCTTTTCATCATGAAGATCATATACTTTTAGTCCATTATGTCTCAATATAATTCCTAACACGAAAAAAATAGCTATATAAACAAAACCCAAAACAGAAATTTCTTGATTTTGATACAAAGTTACACCTAAATAAGCCATAGGAGCCCAAAACATTTTATCTGCAATTCTTAACAATGAGTCTGCAAACTGTTTTTGTGCTTCCTCAGAGGTATATCCTAAAAAGCCTTTGCTGTGAAAGGCGCCTAAAAGATTTAGCATATTTAAAATTCTCTTTTAATCAATGCCTAAAAAAGCATGATGCCTGACTTACTTTTGTTCTTGCTCGCCAATCAAAGCTTTTAACTTGCTGAGTTGGAACTCGGTTTGTTCGGTGTCTAAACCCAGTTCGCGCATTTTGGCTTCGAGCTGGTCTCTTTCAACTTTGAGGTCAATCAATCCGCTGGTGTTTTGCTCTAACGTGTACATTTGGGTGATGCCCAAATGGTAGTAACGCATCAGCTTCATCGCTTCTACATCACCCGCTTCGACCTTTTCTTGCAACGGACGCATGGCGTTGGTGATGTGCATTAAGCTGCGTTTTAACTGCCAGCCGTACATGGCTTCTTTCATCCAGGCCTGGTGCTTAAAAAACTTGGCGGTAATCCAAAAAACCACGCCTAAACCGATTAACGCGCCCATAATTTGCAGCGTGAGCAAATTGTGCGGGTTTTCGCCAAACAAACGCGGGAAAAAGTAAGAGGTAACAAAACCGACCACAATGAATAATCCCATAATGCGTAAGGTCGCATTACGGGTATTACGGCGATAAACTTCCGGGTTGATGTCTTGAATCTTAAACATAATCAAACACCTAGTTAATTAACTTGCGACTACTGCGAGCATTGCTGATAAGCCATTACTCGACTGAAACCACTTCCACTTTATAGTGCAAGGTTTTGCCCGCTAATGGATGATTGCCGTCCAAATACACTTTGTCGCCGTCGATTTTAGTAATGCGGAAGTTGATCGGGTTGCCGTCCGGGTCTTCTGTTTCGACCACATTGCCTTCTAGCAATTCAACGTTATCGTCAAAGTTTTCCGGCCCTGCAAATACGATCAAATCATCGCTTTCAAAACCGTAAGCTTTTTCCGGCGGGATCACGACCTTGCCTTCAAAACCAGGCTCTTCGCCTTGCATAAACTCTTCTAAGCCTTCGATGATTTCTTCTTCGCCTTGGATATAAACCACCGGCCCGATTTCGTAAGTTGAGTCTAACAACTCGCCTTTGTCATCACGCAGTTCATAATGAAAACTGACTTTTGCACCGTTCTTAATTCGCATCGTATTCACCCTAATTTAAAAGTATTCAATGTTAAAATGGCGTTTATTTTAAACTATGAGCCAGTTATGCGTCAGATTATCTTAGATACCGAAACCACAGGCATTGACCCCAAACAAGGCCACCGTATTATCGAGATCGGCTGTGTTGAACTCATCGACCGCAAACTCACCCATCAGCATTATCATCAATACATTCAACCGGAACGCGAAGTCGAAGCCGAAGCGATGGAAGTTCACGGTATTACCAATGAGTTTTTGATCGATAAACCCAAATTTGCCGAAATCGTCGAAGCCTTTATGCAATTTGTGCAAGGCGCGGAACTGATTATTCACAACGCACCGTTCGACGTGGGGTTTATCAACCACGAGCTGTCATTGTTAAAAAATAATGTTTGGGGCAGAATCGAAGACCACTGCAAAATCACCGACACCCTCAAAATGGCGCGCGCAACTTATCCAGGACAGCGCAACTCTTTAGATGCGTTATGTAAGCGTTTAGGCGTTGATAACTCAGGCCGAACATTGCACGGCGCTCTGCTCGACTCGGAAATTCTCGCTGACGTTTATTTAATGATGACCGGCGGCCAAGTGAGCTTAAAACTGGCACATGAAAACGCCAATGGCGGCAGCAGTTTAAAACGTAAAACACGCGATCAACGTGGCGCGTTAAAAGTCATTGAACCGACGGCAGAAGAACTTTCAGCCCACCAAGCCTATTTAGAAAACCTGTTTAAAGGCCAAGAAAATCCGACTTATTGGTAAGTCTAAAACAACCACCAGACCTGGTGGTTTGAATCGAAGTTTAAAACGTAAAGCAAAACAAACAGTTTTTAACGACAACTGACTGATAAAACTACGCTTTTGATTGTTTCGATGATTGACGTTCCATGCGCAAGTTAAACCAATAACCTAGCACTACAAGCGTTAACAATAAACCAAATACCAGCATTAAACCCCAACTGCCAAACACCGACGTTTGAGTATGCAAACTATACAAAAGCCACGCCCAAGACAGCATTGCAATAAAGGTTCCCGAAAACACCGCCAGCAAATTAACCAGCGGACGTAAACCAATTAAACACCCAATCGCACAACCAATAACAGGCCCCGTCATCCAAAACGGAAACCACACAAACGCAAACACACCAATCACCCCATAACGATAAACAACATCCCTATGCCGTTCAGCATTACGATGAATGCGATCCAGGATCGCTTGCAGCCTTGGAAACATCGGCAATTTACGCAAACTAAAAACAAACAACGGAAAAAACAGCAAAACCAAAATAGTTTCAGTCAGCATGTTTACCCCAATCACCAACAAATGCCCTTGCCCCGCCGCATAACCAATCAGTAATGAAACCGAACGTCCCAGCATTAAATTGGCAAATACCATACTGCCGATAATGCCGGACAAATCCGGCCACCAGAGCGCAAGCAACGCAATCGTAATAAAACCGAGAAGCGCCAACCCAATCCCAATTGCTAAAACCACACCTTCAAAAGAAATAAAAATTCGCCACCAATTCGTGTCAATCGGTTGGCTTGGTTGTTGGTTTTGCGCTTCACTCATACTCACCACTTATGTTTTAGTTTATTGATTAGCTTTATTAATTAGCCGACTGCTTTTTGGCTATTTTCGCAACATGCGCACCTTGAAAACGCGCAATCTTTAACTCATTTTCAGACGGTTGACGACTGCCATCATTACCCGCCAACGTGCTCGCACCATAAGGCGTGCCGCCGCTTATTTCGCTCATATTCACCAATTCCTGAGACGAATAAGGAACACCAACGATAATCATGCCGTGATGCAACAACGTGGTATGAAACGAGGTGATGGTCGTCTCCTGCCCACCGTGTTGTGTTGCGGTTGACGTAAACACACTGCCCACCTTACCAACCAGTTTACCGCCAGCCCATAAACCACCTGTTTGATCTAGAAAGTTACGCATTTGCGCACACATATTGCCGAATCGGGTTGGCGTACCAAAAATGATCGCATCATAATCCGCCAACTCCGCCACTGTAGCAATCGCCGCCGCCTGATCCAATTTCGCGCCCGCCTTTAACGCCACTTCCTCCGGTAACAAATCCGGCACACGCCGCACGTTAACCTCAACGCCGGCAACACTTCGCGCGCCCTCCGCCACCGCATTTGCCATGGTTTCTACGTGACCATACATACTGTAATAAACAACCAGAACCTTCGTCATGATGACTCTCCTTTTTGCGTGGGTGAGTCATCAATATACGCCGCACAAGCACAAAAATCCAATCACCACCAGGCCTGGTTTCTCAACACACCACAAACACACCAAAGGTTGCCAAAAGAAACCTTTAGTGGTTTAATGAAACCATCTAAAAACTCAACCGGAGTAACCCTATGTCGATTGCGATTAAACTTTCCGATGAACTCGCCCAAGATGCGAAGCTTTACGCCGCCGTAAATCACCGATCCGTACCCAAACAGATTGAATACTGGAGTCGTATCGGCAAGCTGGCCGAAGCCAACCCGGACTTACCTTTCAGCTTTATTCAAGAAACTTTGCTCGCTATTGAAGAAAGTAAAGAACTGGCACAGCTTTCTGAATACCAGTTTGGTTAATCCCGATGAAAATTCTACAAACCAACCGCTTTCAAAAAGCGGTAAAAAAGCTCCATGCCAATCAAAAGGCCGAACTCGATAACGCTATTAAACTATTGGTGCAAAACCCTGAAATTGGCGAACTGAAAAAAGGCGATTTAGCGGGGATAAGAGTGTATAAATTCAATATGCAAAATCAACTGACGCTGCTCGGCTACCGTTATATTGATCACGAACCCTGCCTACTGATGCTCTCCGTCGGCAGCCATGAAAACTTTTATCGAGATTTAAAAGCCTAGCCAGGCAGAATACCACAGTGATTTTTACTGGATTTATATTCAATAAGACCCTTTTTTATACACCAGACTTTATAAAACTAAAAATCACCAGGCCTGGTGATTTTTAGTTTTGTTGCAACCCAACTATTTCTAGCTGAGTTTTATTAATTTCCAGAATAATCGGCACTCAACCTTCTAAATCAGCTAGTACCTGCTTAATACAAGCATCTGCTTCTTTTTTTGTTTCAAAACTATTTAAAAGATAAAAAACACCGTTAGATTCAACCTTAACGTCAAACTCTTCGCCTTCGCGATAAAAAATACGATCAATTTTTGAGATATGAATCCAGCTGACTTCACTGTAAGCAGTTACTGAACGATTTTCTCGTACCTCTAACCAAGAACACTTACTGAAAGTGTCATTATACTGTGTCATTCACAAATCCCCCTTCCCAAATATTCAACTTCATAGAAGTTGCATGAAAAAGTTTTGCTTCCCCATCATGCTCAACAATAAATTTTGTTTCTCCATAACTCGGCACATCAGGTTGCTCAAGCACGATTTGAATAGTGGAGCTTACGTGACTTGGTTGCCATGCAGTTAATCCATGTGGTAATGGAACCTCAATAATTTCAGGACGAACCTTTTCGATTCTACATGCAACTTTTTGATTATTTACTAAAATGGTACTCATGTTTAACTCCCTTATTTTAAAGTCCGAGTTTAGTCTAACTGAACTACAAGAACTAAAAATGGGTGACTTTCCGAAAAAATAACTCAATAAAATCAACACGTAAAATAGATTAACTCTACTCTAGGGTCATAAAAATTCCTCAACCAATTCAATTTCTGCTGGAGTCAATTGATACAACTGATACACAAATTGATTCATTTCTTGCTCTGTATCATGCATATCAATACTCAGCTTTTCTAGTTCACTGTCGAGCTTATTGATCTGTTGGATTAGGCTGGCGTTGTGGGTGGTTTTTAGGTTTAGCAGGTGACCCACCAGTTTTTCGGCGGTGACGCTGGGGGTGATATTGGTGGTGCGAAGGGTTTGTCGCCATTGCGGCACGATTAAGGCCGCTTCCTCATCGCTGATGTATTGGGTGATGACGTCGGAGCCGTTGGCCGTTAGAGTCAGTTCGCCGTCTTGGTATTGCACGACTAGCTTGGTTTTGGCGTTGAGTAGGCTGGCAAGCGGTTGCAGGTTTTTGTCCAACACTTTTTGCGCCTGTTGTTTTGCCCATTCGGTGAGCTCCTTGCCTTTTAAGCCGCTGGCTTTGGCTTGGTCGGTTTTTTGAAGGTCGTTGATGGGCTGAATATCCGCCCAAAGCCATTCCATGCCTTTGGGTTCGGCGAGCATTTGGCTGGAGGCGAGGCGTTTGTCGAATTGGCCGAGTTTATCGCGGTATTCGGAATGCAAGTTTTGCAAGGTTTGCGCCAGTTCGCCAATCTGCGCTTTTTGCTGGTCGTTGGCATTGGGAATCGGCAAAGGGGCTATAAATTGTTTATTGGCTTCAAAATAACCGCCCTCTTTTGGCTTCGCAATTCGCTGAAACACAAAGTTAGCAACTGGGGCATTCATAATCCCCAGTAAAAACCATCCTTCATCTGGCTGAGTCGGGAAAATTCCATTAACGCGCACATTATTTAAAAAGCAAGTAGCGTTATCGTCGTAGGACAATCTGAGAGAAGGCACTGTTTGTGCAACGATTAATTTATTGTGCTCTTGCTTATCAAGATTTTGATTACGTCCGAACTGATACCAAGCATCGTTATTAAACTTTCCACTTTCACGTGCGCGTAAAAATGCCTCATGTGTGTGTAAATACGCCCAGCCTTGCGGAAACTGAGTTTGCATTTGTTGTTGGGTAAATAGTTTCGGCGTGTAGCCACTGAGATCATAAGGAAATAGCAAATAGGTTTCGGTGATCGGTTGTTGATAACGCTTGGCCTCTGTACCGGAAATCAGCGGTTTCATTAAGTCGTCTTCGATTTCAATTTCCTGCGGATTTTGTTTATCCGCATGGGAAATATAACGCCCATCTGCGACTTTGGTGAGGTGGTAAATGCTATCTGCACTTGTAATCAAACCTTGAAAAATCGCTTTTGTTAGCGTTTGATCATCCAGCCTCAAACATTCCGCATTTAATCGCTCAACAAGCTTTCTTTCTGCTTCCGGCATAAACTGCCAGGCCTGGTTGGGGTCGAGTTGGTTATAGGGCAAAGGCGTGATGTCATCCCAATGCAGGCCTGCTAAATCGTCCGCGCCTTGCGGGGCAAAATGCAGTTTGATGCCGTCATTCGCTTGGCCGGTAAAAAACTGTAGCGCGGTATAGGTAATGGCTTCGTCAAAGATTTGGTAGCTTTTGAAGTCAATCCAGCGATCCATTTGTTGGGTTTGGTGCAAGAAGGCTCTTAGCCCTGCGCCATATTCATTCACCGCCCAAACACTCGGCGCGATAAAACCCATGCGCCCTTTTGGGTTAATCAGTTGCACGGATTGTTCAAAAAACGGTAAATAAATATCGTAGTTGCCGGTTTGGGTACTGCGGAATTTCGGAAGGTGCTTTTCAATCATTTGACCATTTTCGTCTGCCAGTGTTTCAGTTTTAGTGGCCTTTACCCAGTATTCAATCGCTTCCGGCGCGACCTTTTTCATGTTTTGCAGTTTGATGTATGGCGGATTGCCGATAATCACATCAAAGCCGCCGTTGGCGAATACGTCTTGAAACGCTTGGGCGTAGCTAAACGGGTTGATTTTGTCGAGTTGGGCTTCGCTAAGTTCTGGCAAGGTGGTTTGAATATCCCAATCGACCAAACTATTACCGCAAAAGATATTGTTATCCAACGAGGATAAGGGTTGGCCGGGCATGACAGTGTGTAACCAAAGCGCGAGTTTGGTGATTTCAACCGATTCGGGGTTAATGTCCACGCCGTAGAGGTTTTTGGAGAGAATATCGCGGTACACCTGCCCCACATCAAACAGCCCGCCCTGCTTAAATTCGTAGCTGATGCGGGCTTTTTCTTTGCCGATGGCTTCGTGTTCTTTTAATAGGCGTTTTAACGCTTGAATTAAAAACGCGCCACTACCGCAAGCGGGGTCAAGCACTTTGATTTCGCTGATGCGGGCTTCGTAAGTTTCCAGCGCGTCAAAATAGCTTTTAGCGCGGGATTTTTTGACGGCGAATTTGGCGTCTTTGGTGTGGGCGGCATCAATGTCTTGGTCGGTTAAGTCGCTGTAGGCTTCAAAGCCAAGTTCGGTTTGCAGTTCGCGCAAACGTAAACCAAGAGTTTGTTCAACCACGTATTCGGTGACCCATTCGGGGGTGTAGTACACGCCGTCGGTTTTGCGTTTGCTGAGTTTCATCAACGATTCTTCGTTGGCCGCTTCGGCTTCCATGATTTCGAGGTCGGTGATGGATTGCTCGAAAATACGCCCAAGGGTGTAAAGGCCGATGGTACGTTCGCCGCCGTCTTCGATACCGAAATTGTAGTTGGCGGAAAAATACAGCAAGGTGTGTTTTTGGCTTTTCATCGCCTGTTCACTCGCGCCTTGCATCGGCGTGAAAAACACGTTGTTGGGAATAAACAGGTTTTCTAAATCGTCATCGGCGGCAAATAGTCCGCCGTTGAATTTATTGATGCTGTGATTCCACAAAATGCCGCCAAGGCGCATGGTTTTAAACAATCGCGACACTTTTTCTTCGTAAAAGTCGTTGGCATCGGGATTGTAGCGTGTGTCTTGACTACCTTCGACCATTAAATCGCGCAGTAGATTCACCGGATATTCGAGGTGTGCGCCCATGTCTTCACAGAACATCACAAACAACAATCGGTCGAGCAATTTTTGGGTGAGGCGCACGAGTTTAGCCGGTTGGTAGTGGTCGGCATTGGCTTTGACAAGCGTTTTAAATAAGGCTTCGCGGTAGGCGCGATATTCAAAATAAAAGGTTTTTTCAAGGGTTTTTTCTTGGATTTGCTGGGCGTTGAGCAGTTTGAGCAACGGCGATTCGTTACCACGATTAAGCAGCATATCGGCTTGAAACAGGGTTTTGAATAAAAAGCGTTGTTGTCGCGCCTGTTCTGTTTCGGCCAGCAGGCTGAGCGATTGCTCTTTCATGGTTTTGGGTTTAAGAATAAAGCGTTGGTATTGCCCCGGCATTTTGGCTTTCCAATACAAACGGAATTCGTTCATATCGGTCACAATGCCCCATGTGGGCTGGATTTTTTCGTGGCCGTAAGGGGCATATTGCAAGCGAGCGAAATGCAGGTAATCAGCGCATTGTTGCACCGGCGAACGGTCGTTGTCTTTGCGGTTTTGCTTGTCGTCGAGGCCGGAACGAATATCCTTAAACTCGCACAACACTTGCGGGGTTTCAGGATGATCTTGCAGTGCAAACCAACCAAGGGCTAAATCCGCATAACCTTTGCCGCCGCGCTGTCCTGCGTTGTTAATAGGAAACTGCGGATAGAGGGTGAAGCCTTGTTGTTTGTGTTGTTCGCCAGAACCGATGTACTGCCAGAGTTCGACAAAAAAGAGTTGCACAAAACGCCCTTCAGCGGCGGTTTCTTTTTGAAAGTCTTTTTCAGCCCAATGAGTTAGTTTTTCGCGCAGTGTTTCGTCTTCGCCGTTGGCGCAGTAGGTTTCGTAGTCTTTTGCCCAATAGGACATTAAAAACGCGGGGCTGAATAGGTTTTGTTGTTGTTCGGTTTGCAAGGCGTTAGTTTTAGTTTTCATGCTCGTCTTTTTGTCGTCTTTTTTTGGTATTTAATGGAAAACTTTTGCAATATACTTCAATTAAAGCGTGACATCACAGCACATTTACTTAAAGAGTGTTGGCTATTATTAAAGCTTTTACCGTAAATAACAAGTGAGATGACCACCAGGCCTGGTGGGGCTTGTTGGTTTCATTTGTATTGATTTGAAGATACTTCACTGCGTTCAGCATGACTGATTTGTAAACATTAACAATTATTGTAGGTCGGACTAAAGTCCGACCTACTTTTGAATCACCAGCGTTCAAATCACCACGATTCAAATCGCAGAAACAAAAAAGCCCGGTTATGAAGTCATAACCAGGCCTGGTGGTCGTAATGCAAAATGTTTTGAAACTTAGCCGCGCGCGGCGATATAGTCCAACGCCATTTGCAAACGCATTAAACAACGCTCTTTACCGATGAGTTCGGCGGTGGCGTCGATTGATGGCGATTGACCGCCGCCGGTGATGGCGACACGCAATGGCATACCGACTTTACCCATACCTAAACTGAGTTCTGCCGCTGCTTGTTGAATCGCTTCGTGAATCGGTGCAGCTTGCCAATCAGTTAAATCGGCAAACTTTTGCAGGAGCAACGCCAAAGGTTGTGCCGCACCTGCAACTAGGTGTTTTTGCGCCGCACTGGCTTCAAACTCGGTGAAGTCGTTATAGAAATACACCGCGCCATCGGCCATCTCAATCAGGGTTTTGGCACGTTCGCGCAATAAATCGGCAACTTTTTCTAGCGATGGCCCTTGGCTTAAATCACAGCCGCGTTCGGTCATAAAATGCGACAAGTGGCGCGCTAAATGTTCCGCCGGCGCGTTTTGAATGTGTTGTTGATTCACCCACACGCATTTTTCGTCGTTAAAGGTTGACGGCGCGGCATTGACCGCTTCTAAGTTAAACGCTTCCACCATTTGGTCGATGCTGAAAATCTCTTGATCGCCGTGCGACCAACCTAAACGAATCAAATAGTTAAGCAACGCTTCCGGTAAATAACCTTCTTCTTTATATTGCAACACGCTGACCGCGCCATGACGTTTAGACAAACGCGCGCCGTCCGGCCCTAACACCATCGGAATGTGCGAATACTGCGGAATCGGTGCGCCGAGCGCTTTTAAGATATTTATTTGGCGCGGCGTGTTATTCAGATGATCGTCACCGCGAATAACGTGGGTAATACCCATATCCCAATCGTCCACCACTACCGATAAGTTATAGGTCGGCACGCCGTCAGAACGCGCGATAATCAAATCGTCGATTTCAGTATTGCGAATAATCACTTGGCCTTTCACCAAATCGTTAATCACCACTTCGCCATCCAGCGGGTTTTTAAACCGCACGACAGGTTTTACACCGGCCGGTGGTGTGCCTTTGAAATCACGATAACGTCCGTCATAACGCGGTTTTTCGCCGTTGGCACGTTGTTGTTCGCGCATTTCGTCGAGTTCTTCCGGCGTGGCGTAACAGTAATAAGCATCGCCTTGATCAATCAATTGTTGAATCACGGCTTTGTAGCGGTCGAAATGATGGGTCTGATAAAACGGCCCTTTGTCGTAATCTAAACCAAGCCACGCCATGCCTTCTAAAATGGCATTCACCGATTCTTGGGTCGAGCGTTCTAAATCCGTGTCTTCGATGCGCAAAATAAATTCGCCGCCCATTTTGCGAGCGTATAACCAAGAAAATAAGGCGGTACGAACACCACCAATGTGCAAATAGCCGGTTGGGCTGGGCGCAAATCGAGTACGGATCACTAGAGGCTCCTGAAATACAAAAATAGCTAAAAAAGTAAGGAGGGAATTATACAACAACCAGGCCTGGTTG
>DIJW01000067.1 GCA_002421475.1 Thiomicrospira sp. UBA5634
ATTAACAAATGTTTATGATATAGTTCTATACCATAAAGAATGTAAGGAGATTGGTGGATGTTAAGAAACCTGCATGTCACGCTACAGCAAATCCGATTGTTTGAATCGGTTGCCCGTCATAAGAGTTTTACACGCGCTGCAGAAGAATTATTTTTGACTCAGCCGGCGGTGTCAATACAGATTAAACGACTTGAAGATAATATTGAACGTAAATTAATTGAAACAGTCGGAAAAAAGCTGTTTTTAACCCCTGCCGGTGACAAAGTATTTCATAGTTGCCAGCAAATTTTAGCTTCACTTAACGGTTTACGGCTGGATTTAAATGGTTTGGATAATGATATCAGTGGGGAGTTAAAAATTGCGATTGTGTCGCCCGGTAAGTACTTTATGCCGTATTTGATCGGTAAGTTTTTAGAGTTATATCCGGATGTGGTGCCTTTAATCACGGTTGCTAACCGTAGCCAGGTGTTGGAAGCGTTGCAAAATAACACTCATGATGTGGCGATTACCGGGCGGATTCCGCATGACATCAAAGTTACGGCGCAACCCTTTTTTAGAAGTGACCTAGTGGTGGTTGCGCATCCTAAAAATCGTTTGGTTAACAAACGAAATATTTCGTTAGCTAAGTTGAGCGAAGAAAAATTGATTTTGCGCGAAAAGGGATCCGGTGTGCGTGAAGCGATGGAAGAGTTATTTCGTGAAAAAGGCGTACCGTTTAAACCCTTTATGGAGTTTGGCAGTACCGAGGCGATTAAGCAGACGGTAATGGCGGGAATTGGTATTTCAGTTTTGCCTATTCACACGATCAGGATAGAATTAAAACATAACTACTTGAAAGTATTGGACGTACAGGACTTTCCAATGCCGCGCTCTTGGTATGTCACGCATCTGAAGGATATTGAGTTGACGGCACCAGCTAAAGCATTTATTAGCCTGGTGCAAAACACGGATATTGAGAAATTACTTGATGAGGCACAGCAATAATAGTTAAGGCTGTTTAATAGATGTTATCAAGGTGTTCGGGTGGCGCGGCCATGTCGCTTATTTTTTCGATTTCATTTGGCGGCATTTGCATGAAGTAACCTTTACTTTTTAAGCTCGCGAGTACTTCAACTGCATTTGAGCGTCCCATTTTACGATCAGGACTCAATTCAAAATCTACAACATGTTTAGGCTCGCCAAACATGACGAGTAATTCAGCGGCGATTTTAGTTAAGCCGTCGGCTTGAGGTACAAATAAATACAGCTCGTCTTTTTTCGGGCTACGATAAGCAGAGACTAACATCAATTGCATAACCTTATTTTATGGATTGTAATGGTGGCGTATTTTAACAGGATTTTCGCGATGTAAAAGATTTAAGCTTGGCCGTATTGGGTGAAAAAAATCTTTTATTCCTTAAGGTTTATTCCTTTAAAATGACTGGTCAATATGTGGTGTTGGCGTCCGAGGAGAGCAAAGATTGTGTCGATAAAAAAATGGCTGGGAATGCCCGCCGGTGTTGCGCTAATTTATGCATTTTTGGCGAATGCTTGGATAGCATTGTCTGACTTTGTATTGCTGTTTGTCGTTGACTCACCCGAAAAGCTGGTGGGTTTGAGTATGACTAAAGGTTTTGTTTTTGTCGGTATTACGGCCGCGATTTTATTTGTTTTGTTGGCCAGTTGGCAGAAAAAGCAGGCGCTATCACCAAATATTGAGGCGCCATTACGTCACAGCCGCGGTTTGTTGGTCAGCTTTATTGTGATTGCGTTATTGGTACCGTTAGTTTCCGGAGGTTTGATATGGAAACAAAGTCCTTTAGTTGAGCAGGAAACACGCCATAAGCTTTTAACGGTTGCGCAACTGCAAGCCGAGCAGATTGAGAATTGGTTAGCTGAACGTGAAGGTGATGCTCTTACCTTACAACAAGATAGTTTTTTTGTACCGGCATTACAACGTTGGATTTTGTCGCCACGAGAGTTTGCGTTAGCAGGTCCGATTGAAGAGTTGCTGACGTTACGTTTACAGGCTTACGGTTATGAAGCGATCGAAATTTACCAGGCACAACGTTTGGTAAAAAAAATCGGCCAAGTTGAACGGCGTGCGCATTTGCAAGTACGTGATTTGATTGATAAAGCACTACAGAGCCAAAAAATTCAACGTTCAGAATTGTATTTTGACCAGTGGGGTGGTTTAAATCTGGATTGGGCGTTGCCTTTACCCTCTGAAGATATGCGCCAAGGCATTGTGATTGTATTGCACGCTGATCCGAATCGGGTTTTTGCCAAAACATTGGAACCCTGGCCTGGTGCTCCGGAAGGTGCGCTGTCTTATCTCATTAGTCAAAGTGATTTTGGCGCGCCGACCTTATATGGCTTAACCACGGTTGATCGGGGTACGGTCATTAATCCGATTGAGTGTGTTGATCGGGGTTGGATTTTACAAGGTGAGCAATCCTTAGTGGATGGTTTGTTGGCGCAAAATTGTGCCGGCGAGGAATCCTTGTTTGCGCGGGTAGCCATTAATGGCACGCCCTGGAGTATTGCGACGCAGGTAACCACAGTGCAGGCATTGGCACCCTTAAGCCAATTGGTTTTATGGGTAACGATATTATCGAGTTTGGCGGTGTTTGCTTTGTCGATGTTGCTGTGGATGTTGTGGCGTCAAGAATTGCGTTCACACCGTCATGAAGTGGCGATTAAAACAGCCGAAAAAGATGCATTGCTTGACTATATTTCACACTATGATCGTATTACCAGCTTGCCCAATCGGGTATTGTTTATGTCTCGTTTGAGTCAGCAAATCAAAGTCGCTAAACGCGAAAATAAAAAGTTAGCGTTATTGTTATTTGATTTGGATCGTTTTAAGGATATTAATGACAGTTATGGCCACAAAATTGGCGATGAGTTATTGGCAAAATTGGCGCAACGTTTAGCAAAAGATTTACGTCAAATGGACACGTTGGCTCGAATTGGCGGCGATGAGTTTGCATTATTAATTGAAGATTTTACCGATGCCAATTCTGCAGGCCATTTGGCACAGAAAATCAGTGAAAATATTAATCAGCCGATTTTGTTGTCACAAGGTTCGCAGGTGCGGGTTGGGGTGACAATGGGAATTAGTTTGTTTCCTGATCATGGCTTAACGGCGGATGCGTTATTGCAAAATGCGGATGCCGCTTTGTATCGTGCAAAATCGGATGGACGGGGTGGTTTTGCCTTTTATAACGATGAATTGACGTTAATGGCTCGTCAGCGTGTGCAGCAGGAATTAAGACTAAAACAGGCGATTTTTAAACAACATTTACGTGTGTTTTACCAACCGCAGGTTGATGTTCGAACAAATCAAATTGTCGGCGCGGAGGCGTTGATTCGATGGCTTGATCCTGAGCAAGGTCTTATTTCACCGGTCAATTTTATTCCAATGGCAGCGGAAACCGGCTTAATCCAAGAGATTGGTGAGTGGGTTTTGCGAGAAGTATGTAAACAAGGTCAACAATGGGTTGAACAAGGTTATCCACCACTACGTTTAGCAGTGAACTTATCGGCTCAACAGTTTCGCCATGGTCATGTTGACGAACTGGTTAAAACAGTATTGGCAGAGACAGGTTTTCCAGCTCGTTATTTAGAGTTGGAGTTAACTGAATCCGCTTTGATGCAAGAGGGCACGTCTATTGAAGATGATCTGCGCAAGTTACGCAAGTTGGGGGTAACGTTGGCATTAGATGACTTTGGCACAGGTTATTCATCGTTGGCTTACCTTAAACGTTTTGCATTGGATGTCATAAAAATTGATAAAAGTTTTATTCATGATTTGAGCCACCTACAGAATGGACAGCAAATCGTACATGCCATTATTACAATGGGGCATGCATTAGGTTTATGTGTATTGGCGGAGGGAGTGGAAAATACGGATCAATTGGCTTATTTGATGCAGCACGACTGTGATTTGTATCAAGGGTTTTTAGTCAGTCAGGCATTACCGGCGGATGATTTTTTAATGTTGTTTAAACAAAGTATTAATGCAGGTTAGGTTAGTTTAAGTAATGGTTCGTGGTTGCGTCGGCAAGGCCTTAGGATTCTGTACACACAACGGCGCACCGATTCGTTCACACTTGACCCATCGCGTNNCTAATGCGTTGAAACGTTTCTTTTTATTGAGGTGAATGTTGTTCTGCGGCCTGCAACAGCTGTTGCTGAATTTTGCTCATACTTGACCCATCGCGTGCTTTTCCTTAACATTGGCGGATTTGATTTACCTAATGTGTCTTGTGATCGTTACAATAGACGGCTTTGCATTAACAGCGGCCGTACGATTTTGAGGCGAATCCGTTTATAGAGAGAATATAGATGATTAAACTTGGCAATAAAGTGTGTGTATTAGGTGGTGCAGGTTTTGTTGGGCGCGCAGTGGTGCCGGCTTTAGCTGCAGCCGGTTATCAAGTCACGGTTGCGGTGCGTCGTCCTGAACGTTATCGTGAACTTGGATTGGTGCCGCAGGTCAAGTTGGTACGTTTGGATGGATTTAAGTCTGAAAACTTTATGGCGTTGTTTCAAGGTCAAGATTGTGTAGTGAATTTACTGGCAGATCAAACCAATATCACTGAAACAGTGGATGATGAAGCGTTTGTTGTTACTACTCAAGCGATTAAACAAGCGGCAGAACGTATTGGTTTAGCACGTTTAATTCAGTTATCGCAGATTGGAGCGAATGCCACTCAAGCCAAATCGACGTGGTTACGAGTACTGGGTGAAGCCGATGGTATTGTGCACAATATGGCGTCAACAATAACCACCATTTTGCGTGCCGGCTTATTAATTGGTGACGGTGATCACACGACAAGTTTATACAAAAAACACTTAACTCATTTACCGATTGCGATGATCCCTCATGCCGGTACCCAAGTACAACCTTTGTGGATTAAAGACTTTGCGCGTGCGGTAGTTCAGTCAATTAAGCAGTCGTCGTGCTTTAATGCCAAGCTTGAAGTGGCCGGTGAAGAGCGTATGACTGTAGAGGATTTGGCGCACTGGGTAAAAGACTTTTTAGGTTTGGACAAGGCGACCATTTTGCCTATGTGTCAACTGAATGCTAAGTTTATGTTAATGCTTGGTTTATTGGCGCCATTTAAAACTGTTACACAGTATCAACAAAAACAGCTGGCACAAGATTTAATCACGCAGCAGGATTTTTCGACCCAGTTTGGGTTTGAACCAACCAGTATGGAAATGTTATTAGCCAGTTATGTTGTTGCGAGCGATGTGCGTCGTCGTTATGATTTCTTCCGCACACAAGCCGGGCGCAAAAGCCAAGAGTTTAAATAATCATGCAAGTTTATCTGGTCGGCGGTGCTGTGAGGGATGCATTACTTGATATTCCTGTTAAGGATCGCGACTGGGTTGTTGTCGGTGCAACACCGGAAACGTTATTAGCATTAGGTTGTAAGCAAGTCGGTGTCGACTTTCCTGTTTTTCTGCACCCCGAAACCCAAGAAGAATATGCTTTAGCTCGCACAGAGCGTAAATCAGGTCGTGGTTATCATGGCTTTGAGGTTAATGCTTCACCTGATGTAACGCTGGAAGAAGATTTATTGCGTCGTGATTTAACGATTAATGCGATGGCGTTAAGTCAAACGGGTGAGTTGATTGATCCTTATGGCGGAAAGCTTGATTTATCGGCTCGTTTGCTGCGTCATGTATCCCCTGCCTTTACTGAAGATCCTTTGCGAGTATTACGCGTCGCGCGTTTTATGGCGCAATTGGCTGACTTTAATTTCACCTTAGCCGAAGAAACACGTCAATTATTGCGCGATATGGTGGTGCAAGGTGAATTAGCTGATTTAGTGCCAGAGCGGGTGTGGTTGGAAGTATCTAAAGCCTTAATGACGTCGCGGCCAAGTCTGTTTTTTGAGTGTTTGCGTGAGGTGGGGGCGTTAGCAGAATTGTTCCCAGAGCTCGATAAGTTATTTGATGTGCCACAGTCACCCATTCATCATCCTGAGGGTGATGCTGGCACTCACACCATGATGGTCGTTGATGCGGCGGCGCGAATATCAGATAACTTAGATATCCGATTTGCGGCGCTGGTGCATGATTTGGGTAAAGGACTAACGCATTCAAGTTTTTGGCCGAAACATCCCGGTCATGAGCAGTCAGGTTTAGAGTTGGTTAATCGTTGGTGCCAGCTTTATCGTGTGCCGAAACATACCCAACAATTAGCGTTAAGAGCGACTGAATGGCATGGCGTCATTCATCGCGGTGGTTTGGATATGAGTCCGCAAGAAATGCTGAAGGTATTGCGGGGTTGTGATGCGTTTCGTCAGCCGGACCGATTTGAACAATTATTAATGGTATGTGCGGCGGATCATCACGGTCGTTTGGGATTTGAAGATAAACCTTATGAACAAATGGCTTTTTGGATCGGTGCTTTGGATGCCTGTAATCAAGTAGATGCAAAAGCCTTGGCTGAAAGTGGTTTAACCGGTGAGAAAATGGCACAAGCAATGGAGCAGCAGCGTGTTGCGAGGTTGGATAACTTTAAAACCCATTTAATTAGCTTAAAAAAAGTGCAAGCGGGCGAAAACTTGGATGGATAATCAAAAGCTGACACGTTTGGCAACCTATGCTTCAGTCAGTGTGGCATTAAGTCTGATTGTGTTTAAAGGCTTGGGTTGGTGGTTGACCGGTTCAGTGAGTATTTTAGCGTCTTTGCTCGATTCAACGCTGGATGTGGTTGCTTCGATTATGATTTTATTGGCGGTTCGTTTAGCACAAGTGCCGCCGGATGCCGAGCATCGTTTTGGTCACGGTAAAGCCGAGCCCTTGGCAGCGTTGGCGCAAAGCATTTTTATTGCCGGCTCGGCGTTTTATTTGTTTGTTTATGCATTTGACCGATTATGGCATCCACAGGCAATGCAGCAAATCAGTATTGGCATTTACATCATGCTGTTCTCAATGTTGCTGACCAGTTTGTTAGTGATTTTTCAACGTTATGTTGTCAGCCGAACACAGTCAACCGCAATTAAATCTGATTCATTACATTATATAAGTGACATTGCCGCCAACGCGCTGGTAGCGGCTGGGTTGTTTTTGACTTTGTGGAGTGTGCAATGGATAGACCCGGTGCTGGCGATGGTGATTGCATTGGTGATCTTATGGAGTGCACTTAAGTTAGCAAAAGAATCGGCGAATCAGTTGTTGGATATTGAGCTTCCAAATGAAATACGCGAGCAGATTCAAGAGATTATTCGTTCGCACCGCGGTGTTGAAGGGTTTAATGACTTACGCACTTATCGCTCGGGACCGAATGTGTTTATTCAGTTTGATTTAGAGTTGGATGATCGTATGCCGCTGGTGAAAGCGCATAAAATTGCCGAAGAAGTTACCGAACGCATCAAGGAGCAAATCCCTTCTGCCGATGTGATTGTGCATCAAGAGCCAGTAAGCATGCGCGCTGATCCTGAGCACCATCAATGGGGTGAGTCTTAAAACCAGGCCTGGTGATTGGATACCAACCAGGCCTGGTTGGTTTTTATAACACTTTTTTAAAACTAAATGCGCCGCGAATTTGTCCTTCGCTATAACCGGTTGCTTTATCTTGTGGATAAAGTTCAACCAGCTTCTGTTTGACCGTTTCATTAATGTTTGTACCGTGACAGTGTAAGCAAGGTTGACCTTGGCCGATTGCAATGGCTTTCATGTAACGAAATGTTTTTTGGCCTTTCTCGTGCACTATTTCACTGTATTCGAGTGTCGCAGGATCGGCGCCTTGGGCACGTTGTTGGTCAAATCGACTTAAGACTTGGTGTTCCCAGTTATCGGCTTTTGCCGTTGCAGCACGATTTTTTAAGCTGACGCGTTTTAAGTCCCAGCCTGATTTTGCGCTTAGGTTTTGTGCAATTTGTGGCGCTTTGGTTTGGCACACACCAATCGCGTTAACCGGACCACCGGCTTTCATGGCGGCACCAAGTTCAGGCTGTAATTGCCCAACAAATTGTTTGGCTAACTCTCGCGCCTGATTAAGTTCTGCCGAATCGGCAAAACTTAATCCGCTTAAACTAACACCAAGACAGAGGATTAACGCGTTTCTGATTTTCATAGCAGTATCCTTTATGTTATCGTTTTGCATTAGTAAATACTAATATGGCGTTTAAGTGGTCACTTTAAGCCATACATTCTGCATACTAATGTGTTTGCAAACCCCTGTCAAAGTGCTTAAGCTTTGGAGGTATGTTGCTGATATAAAAACAGTTTATAAAGCTCCGTGCGTGAAATGTCACGCGACTAATAAGAATTTTCTCAAGGGTGAAACGGATTTTGAAGATGTTATCTGAGCGGTTAAAAACTTGGCTGTGGCCCATACTGATAGTGGTCGTGGCGATTGGTATTTTTCAATATTTAAAAGCGACCAAACCAGAAGTAATTAAAGCCGCTATTGAGGAAAGAATTTGGCCGGTTGATGTGCTGACGGTTAAAGCGCAGGCCTGGCAACCCCAACAAATTATTTATGGTGAAGTTCAGGCTCCGGCAACCGTACGAGTGGTTGCCTCCTTAGCCGCTGAAGTGAGTGTATTGACACGACAGGAAGGCGATGAGTTTGCCCGAGGTGATGTGTTGCTTGAACTGAACCCTACGGAAGTTCAACTCACTTTGCGCAGTGCCTTAGCGGAGCGTGACGAAGCAAAAGCGTTATTGACAGCTGAAAATCAGGCGCAAAAAATCGAACAGCAACGTTTGGAGCAAGAAACCCAAATACTGCAGCTGAAGAAGGCAGATTTAGCGCGTAATATTGAGTTAGTTCAACGCAATTTGGCGTCAAAGTCGGTAGTTGATCAGGCGAAAGAGGCGTTAGCTCGCCAACAACTGATTTGGCTTAATGCGAGTTTATTGGTGTCACAGCAGCAAAGTAAGTTGCTACAACTTGAATCACGTTTAGCTAAGGCTCAAGTCAGCTATGAGCGTGCGCAGTTGAATGCGCAGCGTGCTAAGGTCATCGCACCTTATGATGGTCGAATTGCCAAGTTGTCGGTTGCTCAAGGTGACCAAGTGAGTGCCAATACAGTACTGTTGCAATATTATCCTTATGACAATTTGGTATTACGCGCCAATCTCCCCTTAACCCAGCGGCCATTAATTGAACAAGCCTTAAACAATGGTGAGCCGTTAGTTGGTGTGTTTAGCCAGAATCAACAATCGCATGATTTACCACTGTTGCGTCTGGCAGGAGAAGCAAGTGGTTCCGGGTTAGCCGCATTTTTTTCCATTCCGCTTTCTTTGCGCCACTTACGACCCGGAGAGTTGTTGGAGGTTGAGTTAATGTTGCCAAAATTAGATGCAGCAATCGCGTTACCTTATAGCGCTTTGTATGGCAGTCATCGGGTGTATGTTGTCGAAAACAGTCGTTTGGTCGGTCGTCATGTAAAGTTGGTTGGTGAGGTTATGATTAATGGCGTGCGTTGGGCTTTAGTTCAGGGTGATTTACATGATGGTGATCAAGTTAATTTGACACATTTGCCTAATGCAATCAACGGACTTTTAGTAAGAAATCAAGTGGTTACCGGTGAGCGTCTAAACCAATGAGCACGAACCGTTTTAAATCACATGGCTTAATCGGTTTATTTACCCGACATAAAGTTGCGCCTAATTTATTAATGGCATTAATGATTTTGCTTGGTGTGGTAGCGCTGTTAAAACTAAATGTGCAGTTTTTTCCTAACTTTAATTTAGATTATGCGCAGGTACGTGTTATTTGGCCCGGAGCTAATGCACAAGATGTTGAGTCCAGTGTAACTGATCCGATTGAGCGAGTTTTGCGTAGCAGTGAAAATCTCGATGAAATGACATCAACTTCGTCGTTGGGAGTGTCGGTCGTAACCTTGAAGTTTGTCGAGGGTACCGACATGATTCAAGCAGTAGATCAAATCCGCCAACGTGTCGCTGAATTGCGTAATTTACCGCAGGATATTCAAACGCCGGTGGTCGAACGTATTGTGCGTTATGAACCGATTGCAAAAGTGCTGGTCATTGGTCAGCCTGGAGATGAGGCTCAGTTAAGGCATTTGGTACGTAGCTTTGAACGTGAGTTATTAAACCGCGGCATTGATAAAATTGATTTTCGCGGTTTGCCGTTAGAGGAGATGGCGGTTGAGGTTAGTGCCGGTAAATTGGCACAATATGACCTGACATTGGAGCGGATTGCGAATCAAATTAATAGTCTGAGTCGTGATGTCCCGGCAGGGCGTTTTGGTGATCAAGATGCAGCACGTGATATTCGTGCGATCGAGCAACAACGTGATGTGCAAGGCTTTTCGCAGTTGCCGTTGGTAATAAGTGAAACTGAGCGAGTGCTACTAGGTGATGTTGCTTTAGTGACGTTAAGGCCATTGCGGGACGCATCCTACTTACAGATGGACGGTCGCCCAACGGTCGAGATGGCATTAAAGCGTGCCGAGTCGGGTGATACCTTGGTGTCTTCTCGCGTTATGCAGGCCTGGTTGGATCAGGTTGTGCCTACTTTGCCGCAAGGTGTTGAACTACAGGTTTATGATGAAACCTGGTCGTTGGTTAAAGATCGCATTATGTTGTTGGTGAATAACGGTATTGGCGGTTTAATTTTGGTGCTGTTGATTTTGTATGTGTTTCTCAATGGACGCATCGCATTTTGGGTCGCTCTTGGTATTCCGGTTTCATTTATGACTACCTTAATGGTGTTGTATTTGGCCGGGGGAAGCATCAATATGATGAGTTTATTCGCCTTAATTATGGCATTAGGGATTATTGTTGATGATGCGATTGTGGTGGGGGAAGATACATTAACGCATCACGAAATGGGTGAGCCTCCGCAACAAGCGGCAGAAGGCGGTGCACACCGTATGTTTACACCGGTTATGGCGTCATCTTTAACAACCATCGCCGCCTTTTTGCCTCTGATGTTGATTGGCGCGGAAATAGGTGCGATTTTATTCGCGATTCCGATGGTGATCGTGGCCGTGATTCTGGTTTCATTGGTGCAGTGTTTTTTAGTATTGCCCGGTCATTTACGTTTTGGTTTAGGCTTTGCCAAACCGGCTAGTCAAAATAAATTACGTACACGGCTTGATCAAGGATTTGATCAATTTCGCCAAGGCACGTTTCGCCGTTTAATTCGCTGGGTTTTGCACAGTCGGGCGACGGTAATGGCGTTGGCGCTGGGCTTAATTATATTAACGATTGGATTATTAGCCGGTGGTCGGATGAGTTTCACCTTTTTTCCATCGCCTGAAGCGACCAAGATTGATGCGTCTATTCAGTTTGTTGCCGGCACTCCTGAAACCGTTACTGCGCAATTTGTGCAGCATGTATATCAGGCCTTATTGCAAACAGAAGCGGAATTGGAACCCGGCATTATTGATGTTGCGGTCGTTGCGTTTAATCAGGGTTCTGGTTCAAGCGGTGTTGTATATGGTACGGTGAATGTCGAGTTAATTGATCCTGATCGACGTCACACACGTAATACAGAGTTTATTCGTAGCTGGAAACAAAAAGTGCAGCCGATTCCCGGATTAGAAAACTTTAGTATTACATCACCCGTTGGCGGACCGCCGGGGCGCGATATCCAAATTCAATTTACCGGCGGAACACCGCAAACATTAAAACAGGCTTCATTAGATTTACAGCAGGTGTTGGACGACTTACCGGGTATAAGTGGTTTGGTGGATGATTTACCCTATGGTCGAGAACAAATGGTGTTTCGTTTAACACCAAATGGTGAAGCACTTGGTTTTAGTTATGCTGGGGTTGGTAGTCAATTAAGCGCAGCGTTTTCCGGTTATTTGGCACAAATTTATACCCGCGGTGAAGATGAAGTTGAGGTTCGAGTTATGCTGCCACGTGAACAGCAACAACAACTAGCCGTGTTAAATGCGTTACAAGTTGTCTCACCTTCGGGTCAACGTGTGCCATTAGGTTCGGTTGTAACCTGGACAACGAAGCAGGGTTTTGATGTCATGCGGCATTACAACGGACAGCTCGCCGTTACGGTGTTGGCTGATGTGGATCGGACAGTGAATAATGCTAATCAAATTCTGGCAAGTTTACAGCAAAATGTATTGCCGGAATTAGTCACTAAATATGGCGTGAATTATAGCTTCCAAGGTACAGCGAAAAACCAACAAAAGACATTTGGTGATATGATGATCGGCTTGATTGTCGGGTTGATCATGATCTATTTAGTGCTGGCTTGGGTGTTTGAATCTTATGGTTGGCCATTAGTTGTAATGACCGCGATTCCGTTAGGGTTAATTGGAGCGATTTTAGGCCATTATTTTATGGGGGTGAGCCTGACTATTCTGTCATTATTCGGTTTTTTTGGTCTGGCAGGAATTGTCGTTAACAACTCAATCATTTTGGTCAGTTTTTATAAACGTCTGCGTGAAGATGGTATGACGGTTAATGAAGCGCTTGAAGAAGCCTCAGTACAAAGATTGCGTGCGGTGTTGGTTACCTCATTAACCACCATAGCTGGTTTAACGCCGTTATTATTTGAAACATCGTTGCAGGCACAGTTTTTAATCCCGATGGCAATTTCAATTGCGTTTGGTTTAATGTTTGCAACCCTGTTGATTTTGTTAGTTTTGCCGGCGTTATTGTCATTATATGAATCTGGTGCCAGAAAAGTTTTACATAAACTTCAAACGTTTGGTTAGGTTTTGATCGATTAAAAACCCCGCTACCAGGCCTGGTAGCGGGGTTTTGTTAACTAAAAACTCGGTTTGCACTTTTTTTGCATGATTGGGTAATCGCTTGAAGAATTTTTGTTTTTAAGAGAAAATAGCTGATTAAAGTACATTCTGGGGTCAAGAAAATTGACCGTATTTGATTTCCAGAATACCGAATTTTTTTAAAAATTAAGGAAGTTGTTATGCCAACTCGTAGAGAACTCGCTAACGCTATTCGTGCGTTAAGTATGGATGCAGTGCAAAAAGCCAAGTCAGGACATCCTGGCGCGCCTATGGGCATGGCTGATATCGCGGAAGTATTGTGGAATAGCCACATGAAATACAACCCAAAAAATGCCAAGTGGGCAGATCGTGACCGTTTCGTATTGTCGAACGGCCATGGTTCGATGTTGATTTATTCTCTACTTCATCTTACCGGCTTTGATTTGAGTATCGAAGACATCAAACAATTCCGCCAGTTGCATTCAAAAACGGCAGGTCACCCTGAATACGGTTATGCAGATGGTATCGAAACTACTACCGGTCCATTGGGTCAAGGTATTACTAATGCCGTTGGTATGGCGATTGCAGAACGTACTTTAGCTGCACAATTTAACCGTCCAGGGCATCCGGTTGTGAACCACCACACTTATGTATTTATGGGTGACGG
The DNA here is from genome assembly GCA_002421475.1 of Thiomicrospira sp. UBA5634. GTDB lineage: Bacteria > Pseudomonadota > Gammaproteobacteria > Thiomicrospirales > Thiomicrospiraceae > Thiomicrospira. The sequence goes on from DIJW01000067.1 coordinate 13,345, forward strand.
TTGTTTAATGGAAGGTTTGTCGCATGAAGCTTGTGCAATGGCCGGTGCGTTAGGTTTAGGCAAGTTGGTTGCGTTCTGGGACGATAACAACATCTCTATCGACGGCCACATTGATGAGTGGATGGAGCAGGACGTTCCTGGTCGTTTCGAGTCTTATGGTTGGCACGTTATTCGTGGTGTAGATGGTCATAACGCAGAAGCGGTTGATGCAGCTATCCATGAAGCGAAGTCTATTCAAGACAAACCTACTTTGATCTGTACTAAAACCACTATCGGTTTTGGTTCTCCAAACTTATGCGGTACTCACGATTGCCACGGCGCGCCATTAGGCGAACAAGAAATTGCCTTAACACGTGAAAACCTAGGTTGGCACCACGAGCCATTCGTTATTCCAAAAGAAGTTTATGCTGGTTGGGATCACACCGCTAAAGGCGCGCAGGAAGAGGCTGAGTGGAATGCAATCTTTGCAGACTACGAGAAAAACTATCCTGATTTAGCAAAAGAATTTAAACGTCGTATGTCTGGCGAATTACCGGCTAACTTTGAAGTGGAAATGGACAAGTTTATCGCTAAAACTCAAGCGGACATGCCAAACATTGCATCACGTAAAGCATCGCAGAACGCAATTGAAGCGATGGGTCCATTATTGCCAGAAATGTTTGGTGGTTCAGCAGACTTAACCGGTTCTAACCTAACTAACTGGTCAGGCACGGTTAAAGTAAACAAAAACAATGCAAACGGTAACTACATCTCTTGGGGTGTACGTGAGTTTGGTATGGCGCACATGATGAACGGTATGGTTCTGCATGGCGGCTTTAAAGTTTACGGCGCAACCTTCTTGATGTTCATGGAGTTCATGCGTAACGCGTTACGTATGTCAGCATTGATGAAGATCGGTACGATCTATGTTTACACCCATGACTCAATCGGTCTAGGTGAAGACGGCCCAACCCACCAGCCGGTTGAGCAGATTGCGACTATGCGTATGATTCCGCGTTTCCAAACTTGGCGTGGTTGCGATGCGATTGAGTCTGCCGTGTCTTGGAAAGTAGCGATGTTGCGTGGCAATGCTCCAACTGCGTTGGTGTTCTCACGTCAAAACCTAATGCCAATGCCGCGTACTCCTGAGCAAGTAAAAAACATCGAAAAAGGTGGTTACGTGTTGAAAGATTGTCAGTGCTCTGGCGCTTGCCAAGCTGACTTGATCATTATTGCGACCGGCTCAGAAGTTGAGTTGGCAGTAAAAGCCGCGGACGCTTTAACCGCAAAAGGTAAAAAAGTTCGCGTTGTATCTATGCCTTGCCCAGATATGTTCGATGACCAAGACCAAGCTTACAAAGATTCGGTCTTGTTGCCAGGTGTAAAACGCTTGGCGGTTGAGGCAGGTGTGACTGCTTACTGGCGTAAGTATGTAGGCCTAGAAGGTGATGTTGTTGGTATTGACACCTTCGGTGAGTCTGCACCGGCCGGTGAGCTGTTCAAAGAGTTCGGCTTCACTGTGGATAACGTAGTAGCAAAAGCTGAAGCCTTAATCGGTTAATAGTCGGTTAATTAAGTTTAAAAGTTTAATTTTAGATCAGCTCTAACTTAGGTTAGAGCGTGTTGTGATCAAGTTCACTTGATCACACATTAATAGGAGAAAGCTATGACAATTAAAGTTGGTATCAATGGTTTTGGTCGTATCGGACGTATGGCGTTCCGTGCGGCAGCGAAAGACTTCCCGGGTATTGAAATCGTTGCGATTAACGACCTGTTAGAGCCAGAATATTTGGCTTACATGTTGAAGTACGACTCAGTACACGGCAACTTTAACGGTGACGTTTCTGTTGACGGCAACAACATGGTTGTTAACGGCAAAAAAATTCGTTTAACGGCTGAGCGTGATCCTGCAAACTTGAAGTGGGATGAAGTGGGTGTTGATTTGGTTCTTGAGTGTACTGGTTTCTTCTTGACTGAAGAATCTTGCCAAGCACACATCAAAGCTGGTGCTAAAAAAGTAGTTCAGTCTGCGCCTTCAAAAGACCACACTCCAATGTTTGTATATGGCGTTAACCATGCAGAGTACAAAGGTCAGAACATTATTTCTGCCGCTTCTTGTACTACTAACGGTTTGGCTCCGGTTGCTAAAGTATTAAACGACAACTTCGGTATCAAACGTGGTTTGATGACCACTGTTCATGCTGCTACCGCTACGCAGAAAACTGTTGACGGCCCATCTTCTAAAGATTGGCGCGGTGGTCGTGGTATTTTGGAAAACATCATCCCATCTTCAACCGGTGCAGCAAAAGCAGTAGGTAAAGTATTGCCATCTCTAAACGGTAAATTAACCGGTATGGCATTCCGCGTACCAACTTCTGACGTTTCAGTTGTAGACTTGACTGTAGAGTTGGACAAAGCAGCGACTTACGAAGAAATTTGTAAAGCGATGAAAAAAGCGTCTGAAGGCGAAATGAAAGGTGTTTTAGGTTATACCGACGAATCAGTTGTATCAACTGACTTCCGTGGTAACTCTCACCCATCAATTTTTGATGCGGGCGCCGGTATTGCACTTGACGGCACTTTCGTAAAAGTGGTTGCTTGGTATGACAACGAATACGGCTATACCTGCAACATGATGCGTATGGTTGAACACGCTGCTAAAAACTAATTGACCCTTTTGGAGCAAATGTATGTCTTTTAATCGTATGACTGACTTGGATCTAAAAGGTAAGCGCGTATTAATCCGTGCGGACTTAAACGTTCCGGTTAAAGATGGCAAAGTAACCTCTGATGCTCGTATTCGTGCGTCAATGAAAACCTTTGAAGCGGCGCTAAAAGCCGGTGCAAAAGTAATGGTGATGTCTCATTTAGGACGTCCGGAAGAAGGTGTTTTCTCTGAAGAAAACTCTTTGGCACCGGTTGCGGCTAACTTGTCAGACAAGTTTGGCAAAACAATCCGTTTGGTAAAAGACTGGGTTGACGGTGGATTTGATGTCGCTGATGGCGAATTAGTTCTACTTGAAAACGTACGTTTTAACAAAGGCGAAAAGAAAAACGTTGAAGAAACCGCAAAAAAATATGCGGCGTTATGTGACGTGTTTGTAATGGACGCTTTTGGTACTGCTCATCGCGCTGAAGCATCAACCTACGGTGTAGGTATGTTTGCTCCGGTTGCTTGTGCCGGTTTATTGTTGAGTGAAGAGTTAGATGCATTGGCGAAAGCACTTAAGGCACCTGCTCGTCCTTTGGTAGCTATCGTTGGTGGCTCTAAAGTATCAACAAAACTGACTGTTTTAGAGTCTTTGTCTCAAGTGGTTGATCAGTTGGTTGTGGGTGGTGGTATCGCTAACACCTTCATCAAAGCGGCAGGCCACAATGTTGGTAAGTCGTTATGTGAAGATGATTTGGTTCCGACTGCGCAAAAACTGAACGAAATCATGAATAAACGTGGTGCGTCTATTCCTCTAGCGCAAGACGTTGTGACCGGAAAAGAG
>DIJW01000041.1 GCA_002421475.1 Thiomicrospira sp. UBA5634
GTTCTTGACCGTTACCGGAATATCCACCACTTGTTTCATTGCATCAACGCAATCGGCGACCAATTGCGGATGACCCATTAAACACGCACCCATCAAATTATTTTGCACGCGATCACTCGGACAGCCGACATTTAAGTTAATCGCGTTATAACCCCATTCTTGACCCAATTTGGCGCAATGTGCCAAGTCTTTGGGATCGCTGCCACCGAGTTGTAACACCACCGGCGCATCCTGCGGTTCACGCCCCAAAAAACGCGGCAAATTATTGCCATGAATAATCGCGCCGGTGGTCACCATTTCAGAATACAACCAGGCCTGGTGGCTAAGCAGACGATGAAATACTCGACAATGGCGATCCGTCCAATCCAGCATCGGCGCAACTGCAAAGCCAGCTACGCCATTTTTCGACATTAAATCAGAGGGTTGGGCTTGATTATCAAACAGTTGCATTAACAATTAACTCTTCATTGGCGGTTTCATTTTACCGGTTAGCGTTGCTTACAAGCATCGCGTTCTTATTGGAAGTGGATGATAAAGCAAAGCGTGCGGACTGACAAATTTAAACCCGCTATCAGGGAGAATTTAACCGAGCAAATTTGGTGTTTTTACAGTTTGGGTGTAGTATGGCGCGGATTTTTAATTGACTAAAATCGCTTAATTTTGGCTTCATCAAAAGGAACATACCATGGCAAAACGTGCAAGTGCTCGTCATTTATTAGTAGATTCTGAACAACAATGTTTAGATATTAAACAACAAATCGAATCAGGAGCTGATTTTGCTGAAATGGCAAAAAAACATTCAAGCTGCCCATCTGGTGCGCAAGGTGGCGAATTGGGTGAGTTTGGTCCAGGCATGATGGTTCCTGAGTTTGACAAAGTGGTATTCAGTGCGCCGGTTAATACGGTACAAGGTCCGGTGCGAACTCAGTTTGGTTATCATTTACTAGAAGTCACCAGCCGTACTGAATAATAAGCGCGCAAATAATGTATCGCTGCCCTTTGTGTCATCAACCATTAAACCGACAGGATTTGAGTTGGCGTTGTGCAAACTCGCATTGTTTTGATTTTGCCAAAGAAGGTTATGTCAATTTATTGCCTGTACAGAACAAACACTCGAAAAACCCCGGCGATAATGCGCAGATGATGCAAGCGCGGCGTGCTTTTTTAGATGCCGGTTATTATCAACCGCTTTCTGATCAAATCAATAAACTACTGTCACAGCATTTAACCGCGTCTGCCAAGTTACTTGATATAGGGTGTGGTGAGGGTTATTACACAGCACGTTTATCTGATGCATTAAATGCTAAACAAGCTCAAATTTGGGGTTTAGATATTTCTAAAACCGCGATTCGTTATGCCGCTAAACGTTATTCTGCAATCAACTTTAGTGTTGCCAGTGCATATGACTTGCCGTTTGCCGATCAATCATTTGATGCGATAACACGCATTTATGCGCCCTCTCTAAGCACTGAAATTGAGCGCGTTTTGAAACACCAGGCCTGGTTGTTAACCGTTCAACCTGCCGCGCATCATTTATTTGAATTAAAACAAGCGATCTATCAAACCCCGCGTTTACATGACGACCTAGCTGAGAATCTACCAGGCCTGGTGCTACGGCAGCAGCAAAACTTATCCTATGCTATTGAATTAAAACAACCTCAAGATACTCTAAACTTGCTGAATATGACGCCGTTTGCGTGGAAGTTAACAGAAGCACATAAATTACAACTAACCGAACGTTTAAGCAAAGTCAGCTTAGACTTTACGATTCGGCTTTATCAAAAGCCGACACCTTAAGCTATATTTAACAGCCCAAAACGCTTAATTTATACTGCACCACCAGGCCTGGCATCCCCCTAAAACCCGCAAAATCTGGTAGCATACTGGCATTGTTTTTTTATTACATTTAAGTGATCAAAACCACCAATGACGCCAGAACTACGCCTTGCCCATACCCTATTTCCAACGCGCAAACCGGATAGTTTTTCCGCCGCATTTTTGCAGGCCTGCGGTCTGGCATTGGAAGCGCAAGCTTTACCACAAAGACACGTTGTTTCAAGCCTTGAGGCGATGGAAGTATTGGTGACGTTAAACTTAGATGACAACACCTATATCGCTACTTTGCTGAGTGATCTCAACTTGGAGCCGTTGTATTCGATTGAGAGTTTAGAAAAGCAGTTTGGTGCCAATACCGCCAAATTAGTTAATGGTATTCGGCGGTTAAATCAGTTTAAAGAATTTGATGTCACTACACATTCGGATGAAGTTCAAACCGAACGATTACGTCAAATGTTATTAGCCATGACTTCTGATATCCGAATTATGGTGGTTAAACTGGGTTATCGTGTAGCGCGATTACGCAATTTAAAACGCGAAGACGAAGTTATACGCAAACAAATCGCCGAAGAAACCCAACTTATTTTTTCTCCACTGGCCAATCGCCTCGGTATTGCTCAGCTCAAATGGGAATTGGAAGATTTATCTTTCCGTTATCTAGAGCCTGAGACTTATAAAACCATTGCACAGCAATTGGCTGATAAACGCACTGAGCGTGAATCTTACATTCGATATATGATCGATACCTTGAGCAGTTTATTACGTGATGACGGTTTGCATGCGCAAGTCAGCGGTCGGCCAAAGCATATTTACAGCATTTGGAAAAAAATGGCAAAAAAGCAGCAAGGTTTGGATGCCTTATATGATCTGCGAGCCGTGCGAATTTATGTAGACAGCGTAACGGACTGTTATCGTGCATTAAGTTTGGTACACAGTCAGTGGAATTTTATCCGCGAAGAATTTGACGACTACATTGCGACACCGAAAGAAAATGGTTACCAGTCGATTCATACCGTCATTATTGGCCCGCAAGGCAAAACGGTTGAAATTCAAATTCGCACCCACGATATGCATCAATATGCCGAGCACGGTATCGCTGCGCATTGGAAATACAAAGAAGGCGGCAAAGGCTATGATGCTAACCTGGAAGCCAGTATTAAAGCGATGCGTCAATTGCTTGAAGCGCGCTCAGATTCAGATGTATTTAGCGAAATCAGTACTGAACTGCAAACGCAGAATATCTATGTTTTAACACCGACTAACCAAATTATCGCGTTGCCGCAAGGATCAACTGCATTAGATTTTGCTTATGCAATTCACACTGATCTAGGACACAGTTGTCGAGGCGCCAAAATTAACGGCAAAATTGGCACCCTAACCCAGCCACTTAAAACCAGCGATAAAGTCGAAATCCTCGCCATTAAACATGGCGAGCCCAATCGAAATTGGTTGAATCCAAATCTCGGATATTTACGCACCAGCCGTGCCCGCACCAGCATCAAACACTGGTTTAATAAACGTAATCGGGATGCCAATATCGAAGCCGGTGAACAGTTATTTCAGCGCGAAATAAAACGCCTTCACGCGCGTCAAATTCAAGCGAAAACAATCGCTCAAGTGTTTGGTTTTGAACAAGAAAAAGATTTATTTGATGCATTGGGAAAAGGTCAGTTAAATGAGCGTCAATTACTTAACGCCATTCAAAAACAACTCCAACCTTTGCTGAAAACTCAACCGATTGTCAGCAATAGCAAAATTGATGCGATTAGCGTTGGGCAGAACGCCTCACCTTATGTGGTCGGGGCACCGAAACTTCGCACTCAATTAGCGCCCTGCTGCCAACCCAAACCGGGTGAGCAAATTGTTGGTTACGTCACTCGCGGCCGCGGTATAACCATTCATCGAGTCGATTGCACCAATATCCTTAATCTTTCGGCCAATGAACAACAGCGTTTAATCGAGGTGCGCTGGAGCGATCAGCCGGAAGAAGAAGCCATTTTCTTAATGACGCTGCATATTTTGGCGTTTGACCGTAAAGGACTCTTACGTGATGTGATGAGTAAACTGACGGAGTTTGATGTCAACCTAATTGCGTCAAATACGGTAACAGATCGAGATGAACGCACGGTTGATATGCAATTAGAATTAGAAATTAACGCTCATACTGATCTCAGCGCCCTGCTTGATCAGTTAGAAGCCTTGCCGAACGTGGAAGAGGTCAGTATCGAACAACATAAGGAAAGCGCGTGAGATCAGTTAAGTTAAGCGTGCTCAAAGGGATTCGCGCGATTAAATATAGCCACTGGTTAAATGATAAATTCCCGGGTCTAAAAAACCGCGATTTATGGCGCGGTGATCGACATACTTTTGCCAAGGCCGGTTTTATTGGCGTTTTTTGCGCTTTTATACCAATCCCTCTGCAAATGCCGTTGGCGGCGATTATCTCGTATTACGCGCGTGCGAATATCCCGCTTTCCGTTGCACTGGCGTGGATTACCAACCCGATTACCATGTGGCCGATTTGGACGTTTGGTTATTTTGTCGGTGCATGGTTACTCGGTATGCCAACGTTACGTAATATTGAAGTAACCGAAGGTTTGGGGGTTTGGGGTTGGATGACGGAAGTGTTGCCACAAATTTGGATTCCGTTATGGTTTGGCAATATCGTGCTTGGATTTATCGCCGGCAGTTTGCTGTACCTTGTTATCCAGTTTATCCAACTGCCGCATTTTCAGAAAAAATCGCGCTCACTAACAACGCAAGGCAATCAATCGCCGGACCAAGCCGATTCATCTAAATAAACCCAGTTATTCTGTTGGGCATGTAATTGGTTAATCGGTAATATTGCGCCGTTTAACCAGGCCTGCAAAGCCTCATATTTGCTTTTACCGCTAATTAACTTCAACATATTACGACTGCGATTTAAACGTGCATAAGACAAACTTAGTCTTTGTGCCGGCGGTTTCGGTGATTGGGTTTCAGCAATAACGTCTTGGGTTAAATTTATTGATTCATGGCCGGGAAATAAACTCGCACTGTGACCATCTTCACCCATGCCCAATAACACTAAATCGAATAACTCAATTTTCTGAACAACGTTGCTATAAGCAGCTAAAGCCGGCTGTAAACCCAACTCGGTCGGCATATAAAAAATTTGTTCAGATGGTATTTTGCCAAACGACAACCAGGCCTGGTGCAACGCAACACTATTGCGCTCTTTATCCAGTAACGGCAATACACGTTCATCGCCCATATAAATAAACCAGCGCGCCCAGTCTTGCTCGGTATCTCGCAACAATTCATAACAACGAGTAGGTGTTGTACCACCTGCTGTGACCAAATGAAATTCACCGCGTTGTGAAATAGCATCCTGTGCACACGTAATTATTTGCTCAACCGCGGCTACGGCTAAAGCCTCGGAATGCATAAAAACCGACCAGTCTGTTGGTAACGAATGTTTGTTAAACGTCATGTTCCGGCTCTAACGAATAACGCCACCCCTGACCGGGCTGGTCGAATAACTTTACCGAGTCTTTTGGTCCCCAAGTACCGGATGGATAAGTATCAATATAACCACGATCAGCCGACCAAACCTGCAATACAGGATCAACCACTTTCCAGGCGGCTTTGACTTCGTCATAACGTAAAAATAGTGAGCGGTCACCTTTGATCACATCAAGTAACAATTCTTCATAGGCATCATTAGATACCTCACCTTCTTCACGCATTGTGGCGTCTAAACTAACCTGACGGGTATTAATTTCCAGGCCTGGTTGTTTAGCGGTCATTTCAATGCGAATGGCCTCTTCCGGTTGAATACCGAATACTAACCAATTGGGCTCCATTTTTTTCACTTGCGAGTCGCGAAAAAACTGTTTTGGCGGATGCTTAAAACAAATGGAAATAATGGTTTTATTTTTTGGCATATTTTTGCCGGTTTGCACATAAAACGGCACCCCTGCCCAACGCCAGTTTTCGATATAAAGTTTTAACGCCGCATAGGTTTCAGTCACGCTGTCCGGCGAGACTCCGGGTTCATCCAGATAGGCAATCGCGGGTTTGCCTTTAACACTACCGGCAGAATACTGTGCACGATAAGCCTGAGCATTGACAGAAGACTTGGTAATTGGGCGAATAGATTTAAGCAATTTCACTTTTTCATCACGTAAATCCTCCGCTTCCATCGAAGCCGGTGGTTCCATGGCCACAATCGCTAACAACTGTAATAAATGACTCTGGATCATATCGCGTAATGCGCCGCTGGTATCGTAGTAGCCAGCGCGAGAACCGATTGGTTTGGCTTCTGCATGCGTGATTTGTACATGATCAATGTAATTGCGGTTCCATAAAGGCTCCATCAACAAATTGGCAAAACGGAACACCATTAAGTTTTGCACCATCCCTTTACCCAAATAATGGTCGATACGGTACATTTGTTTTTCATCAAGGTGTTTATTGAGTTGAATCTGCAAACTTTTGGCACTTTCAGTGTCATAACCAAACGGTTTTTCAAACACCACCCGTTTCCAGCCTTCATTTTCTTTGAGTAAATTGGCCTTGCCCAGATTCTCTACCACGATGCCGAAATCTTTTGGACTGATTGATAAATAAAACGCCATATTTTTTGAGTAATCACGCGCGTCAAAATACTCGTGCATTTCAACAAACGAAGCAGGATTATCAATATCGGCCTTAAAATAATCTAACCGATGACTAAAACGCTCAAATAACTCTTCGTTAATGCCGCCGCGTGCTAACGGTAAAATAGCCTCACGCGCAACCTTCACCCATTCCGCTCTATCCCAATCACGACGACCGACCGCAACAATACGCACACAAGGCTCTAAACGCCCCATTTCCTCCAAATGATAAAACGCGGGAAACAACTTACTCAGAGACAGGTTGCCGGTGGCACCAAAAATCACATAGGTACAATTTGCTGGCATGATTAAACCTCGTAAGTTGTTGAGCTGATATTTCCACCTGATCCAACCCAGTCGGTATGGAACCATTCACCGCGCGGCTTATCAACACGTTCATAAGTATGTGCGCCAAAATAATCACGCTGTGCTTGAATAAGATTCGCCGCCACTGTTCCACTACGATAACCGTCAAAAAAGGCCAGCGCAGAACTTAGTGCCGGAGTCGGGATCGCGTTCTGAATACCGAAAATAACCGTTTGACGCCAATGTGATTCGGCATTTTTAATAGCTTGTTTAAAAAACGGTGCTTGCAACAAGTTTTGCAGATTCGGTTGCTGATCATATGCGCGTTTAATTTCACCTAAAAACCGACTGCGAATAATACAACCGCCGCGCCACATCAAAGCAATGCCACCATAATTAAGCGGCCAATTAAACTCTTTCGCCGCTTGCGCCATCAACATATAACCTTGAGCATAAGAAATAATTTTTGACGCATACAGTGCGTCATGAATGGCGCTCAGCATTACTTCGCGCTCAACTTCAACCGTTGGGTGTGGGCGCGGATATAGTTCAGCCGCTTGTAAACGTTCTGATTTAAGCGCCGATAAACAACGGGCATACA
>DIJW01000232.1 GCA_002421475.1 Thiomicrospira sp. UBA5634
TCCGCGATGCGTTGCACTGAGGATAATAATAAATTCTGTTCCCATTCGTTGAGCAGCTGAAAACGCTCAACAAAGTGGTGTTGGAGTGGTGTTGGGGCTTGGTTTAATAATAATTCACCTTCTTTTGTTAGGCTGGCGTGGACGATCCGCTTGTCTGTCTGGCTACGCAAACGTCGAATTAAACTGTGTGATTCCAAACGATCCAAAATCGTCGTGACGGTCGCCTGACTTAAACTGACCTGTCGTGAAATGCTTTTAATGGTTACATCTCCTGAATTATGGATCGCTTGCATAATGAGAAGTTGAGGTGCGGTCAAACCAGATACCTTGCTTAAATGTTTTGAGTAGGAATCAGTAGCACGGATAATACGGCGTAAAGCAATTAAGATGTCGTGATGTCGTGACATAACCAGGCCTGGCGTTAAATGCTAAAGTTATTATTTTAACGGTTTTTGTGGAGTGGAAAAAACAAAAGCGCCCTATAGGCGCTTGAGTGTGAAAAAGGCGATTTAGCCTTTTTTCAGATTGTATTCGTAAGTCAAAAACTGCTTAAGAATGTCTGCTTGTACCGGTTTATGCATAACCGTAATATCTTTAGGAAGTTTATCGCGATCAATTTCACTTGGTTTTTCACCGGTCATAACAATGATGGTCGCTTTTTTGGTGGTTTCAAAATTACGCATGGCCTGCACCATGCTGTAACCATCCATTTGCGGCATAATTAAATCGGCGAAAATGATTTCTGGTTTATAACGTCCTGCGTTAATCAAACCTTCATAGCCGTCGTTTGCGGTTAAAACTTTCATTGGAAAGTCCAAGCTTTGCGCCATAGATTTAATTAATTCTTGCGAAATTTTATCGTCATCAACTACTAATACTTTTAAAACGCCATCATCTTCGTTGGCGCGCTCACGCCCATTTTGCATAATATATTCATCTACCGAAGAGCGTAGTAGACGACGATGACCACCGGGGGTTTTCCATATTTTCAGGATACCTTCGTCAGCAAGACGTTTAATGACGGTTTTTGAAACCCCAATTAATTCGCATGCTTCAGTAGTGGTAATGTATTTCGAATTGTTTTTAGTTGTCATTTTGCAGTCTCGATAGTTCGAATTATTGCTTTCTGCAGTATTGTATCGGTTTTTTTGTAAAAATGGGCAAAAATTTGAATTTTTGTCGTTTATGAATGCGTTATAGTACCTTAACCGCTTTCAAGTCGACTAAAACGCGCTTTATTTATGTGAGAATTATGGAAGTATTTGATAATTACCGATGGTTGTTACAGTTGATATTAAGCGTATTTGCGCTGGTTGGTTATGTATTGCTGGTTAAACTGGTGTCTACGGGTATTCGTTCCTGGGGATTACAGCATCGTAAAAAATCCGTACGAATTGCACAAGTCGTTCGATATATCAAAGGTTTGATGTTTGTTGTTTTGGTTGCAGTCGTTGCGGTGATTTGGGGTATTGATTACCGTGGTTTATGGGTTGTTGCCACATCAATATTAGCTGTTTTAGGGGTGGCTTTATTTGCTCAATGGTCGATTTTGAGTAATGTAACCTCTGGTGTGATTGTATTTTTTACGTTTCCAGCTCGAGTGGGAGACTTTATTGAAATTGTAGATGGTGTTAACTCGGTAAAAGGGCAGTTAAATGAAATTGGTATGTTTCAAATTCATTTGACGGACGAGGATGGGAATGCGGTGGTGTACCCAAATAATTTGTTATTACAAAAACCGGTAAAGAAAGTTCAAAATTCACAGAAAGCGACCAAGCCATCACTGAGTTGGTCGCAACGCAAACGTAATGGCATTTTGTAGAATTATTGCTTAGGCTGTGTTTTAAACTTAATGAAGTTTTCCATCACCAGTGTTTGATGTTTATTTAAGTTGTTTAATGCTACGCCAAGTAAATACTGCCCGCGAACGGGTGTGCAGTGGATAACGGTTCCTTGCAGTTTGACGCTCGTATAATCATCATAAAACGGTAACTCAAAATCGATTTGTATGTTTTGAGAATCATCCAGTTTAAAATTACTTAATATGCCAACGCCGGTGGTGGATAGATTGATCATTTTGGCTTGGTGTTTTTGGCTGTCATGAGTCAACTGCACAGGGCGATCAGTCGATACACGTTCTGCCTGACGGTTTTCACGATTATTGATACTGGTTGGATTTGGTTGTGACATAACGAAAGACTTCCAAAATGTTGAAGGAGTAGTTTAAGATGCAACAATTTATTGATGTTGAAAATATTAAATGTGGCGGATGTGCGCACTCTATTGTATCAAAGTTATCAGCGTTAAATGGGGTCGAATCGGTGCAGGTTGATGTTGAAAATGGCCGTGTGAGTTTTTCTGCAGAGCCGTTATTAAAAGATCAGGTAAAAGCCGTATTGTTGGGTTTAGGTTATCCTGAAGCCGGCTCGGTAGAAGGTATGAAAGCAGTTGGCGCGAAAGCCAAGTCATTCGTGAGCTGCGCAATTGGTAAGGTGTCTAAGGAGTAACATGTCTCAACAAGTTATCAACTACGAAGGTGTTGAACAGCAAAGCGTAGCGCAATTTACGGAGAAGGCGTATCTCGATTATGCCATGTACGTTATTTTAGACCGGGCGTTGCCGCATATTGGTGACGGCCTGAAGCCGGTGCAGCGACGCATTATTTATGCAATGTCAGAATTGGGTTTAAAGGCGAGTGCTAAATATAAAAAGTCAGCACGTACCGTCGGTGATGTGTTGGGTAAATTCCATCCGCATGGTGATAGCGCTTGTTATGAAGCCATGGTTTTAATGGCACAAGACTTTTCATTTCGTTATCCACTGGTTGATGGTCAAGGTAACTGGGGTTCAATGGATGATCCCAAGTCTTTTGCGGCAATGCGATATACCGAGTCTCGCCTGTCAAAGTTTGCGCAATTATTATTAGAAGAAGTAAATCTTGGAACTGTCGAATGGGTAGCAAACTTTGACGGCACACTCGATGAACCGTTAGTTTTGCCGGCTCGTGTGCCGCACATCTTATTAAATGGGACATCCGGTATTGCAGTTGGTATGGCAACCGATATTCCCCCGCACAACTTGCGAGAAATTGTAAACGGATGTGTTGCGCTGTTGGAAAATCCTAATTTATCCGATGCTGAATTATTTGAACTTATTCCGGCTCCGGATTATCCGAATGATGCGTTGATTATTACGCCTAAAGCAGAATTAGAGCAGATGTATTTAACCGGCCATGGTTCGGTGCGTCAACGTGCGGCTTATTTTGTTGAGGATGACGTAAATATTGTGGTTAATGCCCTGCCGTTTCAGGTTTCCGGTGCAAAAGTGATGGAGCAAATCGCTAACCAAATGCGCGCCAAAAAATTGCCGATGGTGGTGGATTTGCGTGATGAGTCAGATCATGAAAACCCCACTCGTTTAGTCATTGAATTACGTTCAAAACGGATTGATGTTGAGGCAACAATGTTACATCTGTTTGCCAGCACAGACCTTGAGCGCAGTTATCGGGTTAATTTGAATGTGATCGGTTTGAATGGTCGTCCGCAGGTGAAAAGTTTGCGTGGTATGTTGTCAGAATGGTTGGTTTATCGTGTTGANNGCATATTTTGGATGGTTTGCTAATTGCGTTTTTAAATATTGATGAAGTGATTGCGATTATTCGCCAAGAGGATAAGCCTAAGCCGGTATTGATGGAGCGTTTTGGTTTAAGCGAAGTGCAAGCGGAATCAATTTTAGAGCTTAAATTACGGCATTTAGCTAAACTTGAGGAAATGAAAATTCGGGGCGAGCAGGCCGAGTTAGAGGATGAGCGTAATAAGTTGGAGCGTATTTTATCGAGCGAAGCACGTTTAAAAACCCATGTTAAAAAAGAGTTATTGGCGGATGCAGACGTTTATGGTGATGAGCGGCGTTCTCCGATTGTGCAGCAAGCACTTTCAGCTCGAGCAATGAGTGAGCAGGATTTATTGCCGTCCGAGCCGATTACGATTGTTTTATCTGATAATGGCTGGGTGCGTGCCGCAAAAGGGCATGATATTGATGGTCGACAATTAGCATATAAATCTGGCGATGCCTTTGCCGCTCAGGCGATGGGTCACAGTCGACAAATGGCCATTTTCTTTGACTCTACAGGTCGAAGTTATAGTTTACCCGGTCACAGTCTTCCTTCCGCGCGGAGTCATGGGGAGCCTTTAACCGGCCGCTTAAGTTTGCCAGCCGGTGCTAGATTCACTCAAGTGGTTATCGGTGACCCTGATGCCAAATTCTTGTTAGCTTCATCTGAAGGTTATGGGTTTATTACTCAATTAGATAACTTGGTATCTAAAAACAAGTCAGGTAAAGCGATTTTGTCCGTTTCATCAAAAGCCAAAGTACTTGCTCCTTGTGTCGTTAAGTCGGATAACTGGATTGTTGTGGTGTCATCGGAGCCAAGATTGTTAGTGTTTAGTGCAGATGAATTACCAGAGTTGGCGAAGGGCAAAGGCAATAAGTTGATGCAGTTAACCGATGGAGCTGAGGTTCAGGCGATTTTTGCCTGTCCTGTTGGCGGTAAATTGGATTTTGTTGCCGGTGACTATGTTAAAACATTTAATGCAGCAGCGTTAGAAGAGGCTTTGGCAGCACGGGCTAAACGCGGTATTCCATTGCCTAGAACATTGAAAGCTATTACGGATATTCGTATTTCTGGCTAGATGGCACGTAGCTTGCTTTTTCAGGTTTAGTTGAATTTTATATGTAACGCGAGCAACCTTGGGGTGTTTACGCCAAGCCGCTTGATCTGGATGAATAGTCAATTATGAGTATTATTGCAAAACCATTTGGTATTTTAGTCATCTTTCTCAGTTTGTTAGGTGGCTTTAAGTTGATGGGTGGAGACCTTGCGGCAATTTGGCATCCATCTGAGTTGGTTATTATCTTGGGGATTGCTTTGGGTGCGTTCTTGGTTTCAACGCCTGTACATATTTGGCTGAAAACTATGCAGTCGATGGGGCGCTTTTTTGGCGGAGATAAAGTAAACAAACGACTTTATTCTGAGACGGTCAGCTTGCTGGAAGAGTTGGCGCGTACGGCTCGGGCAAGTGGGATGCTAGCTTTGGAGAAACATGTGGTTAATCCTGGTGTGAGTCCAATTTTTAATCACTATACTTATGTCATGAAACATAAGGCACTGAGTAAATTTATTGTCGATAATTTCAGCTACCTGCTATTGAATCCCCCCCAAAGTCAAAACTTTGAACATCATTTGATGGATCAAATTGATGGTATTTATAGTTCAATGATGGAAATTCCGCGTGCAACCGGTAAGGTGGCCGATTGGTTGCCCGGTTTTGGTATCGTCGCCGCGATTATGGGGGTCATTTTAACCATGACACTTTTGGGCGGTGATATGGACGTAGCATTGATTGGTCAATCGATTGGCGCGGCTTTGGTAGGAACATTGGCTGGGGTGTTTTTCGCCTTTGCGGTGGTTGCGCCCTATACACATGCGGTTGAAGTAATGATTAGACAAGACAAAGCATTATTAGAAATGACGGCTGCTTTTATGGCGGCTTATGCTAATGGTGTGTCGCCGAACTTGGCGGTTGAAATAGCTCGTCAGCGTATTCCGCCGGAATATGATTTACCGAGAAAAAACTAACATAATGAAGCGGGGAGTTTAGTATGTCACGTCGACACGGCGGAGGTCATGACGAGGGAGGTGCACACGGTGGCTCTTGGAAAATAGCACTCGCTGACCTAATGACAGTGTTAATGGTTTTTTTCCTGGTTATGTGGTTGGTTTCGGTGGTAGATCCTGGTGAGCGTGACGCATTTGTGCAGTCATTGGTTGGTGAAAAGTCGTCAAAAGAAGTTGAGCAGGAT
>DIJW01000045.1 GCA_002421475.1 Thiomicrospira sp. UBA5634
TGCCCAGATGATCCGGGTGGTAGTAGAACTGTTGTTCTTTGGTATCGCCGATAATGACGATCTCATCTCCGGTGTAGAGGGCTTCTTCCGCTTCACCGGCGGTACAACCGGCGTTGAGGGTGTCGCACTGTCCGGGATTAGAGGCTTCGCTTGTGTCTCCTCCAGATGTTCCGCCATCCGTGCCCTCACCCAGCCCAAGTGCGACTAGGTGAGGGTTTTTGTGGGTGTTTTGGGCGACTTCGTTGGCGCGGTCGCTGCGGTGGGCTATACCGTTGAGGCCGGCGGTGCCGGCATGGCCGTTGGTTTTGGTTTGGTTATGGCCTTTGCCGTTTTGAGCCTGTTCCGGTTTTTTCTGCTGGCCTGGTGCTTGATCCGACTTGCCTTTGACGCCGGCCAGTGGCGGTGCGACGGCTTCGGTTTTCTTGTTGAGGTGGTTTTCAGCTTTATCGTTGCCCGGGAGGTTACTTTCGGGGCGACCTTTGTAGCTGCGGGTGTTGCGCGGTTTACTGCGTAACACGATGGAGCCACCGGAATGTTTGGTTAACAGGCGACTGCTGCCGTTAAAGAGGTGTTTGGTCACCAGGACATCGTTGGTCAGTTGGCGTCAGTTAAGCAATGCAGGCTCCAGCTTATTTTAGTTAAATTTACTTGCTTCGTGTCATCAGGCTATAATCGCCAAACTGTCTTTATACGATAAATTATCAATCCTGTTCTGAGGCGCTTTTATGACTCGATCTCACGTTTCCAGCCGATTATTGTTAGTTTTTTTATTATTTGGTTTTGTTATTCACAATGCCATCGCCTCCGAGCGTTGTGAATCGGTAGCAACATTGGAACGCACCGAAGGCCAAGTGCGTGTGACTCACGCAGGTCAGACATTTCCACAGCGCAATTTAACCGTACCCCACGACTTATGTCCGGGTGATCATGTCCAAACCGTATCAAACGCGCAGGCATTAATTCGTCATGTCGGTGGCGAAGTAGTTTTGGCCGAAAACAGTACACTGAAAGTATTGGCGGTTGATAAGTTGTCATTGGAGCAAGGTGTGGCGTTGTTTGAGATTGCAAAACGGGAAGGTAAAAGTTTTGTCGCGCAAACCCCGTTAATTGTGATCGGGGTTAAAGGCACGCGATTTTTAGTCAATAGCAATCAACAGCGTGATGATGTGGCTTTGTTTAACGGTTTGGTGGCGGTGACTCAAACTGATGGCGATAATATGGCTTATTTCCGCGCCAAACCAATATCAGAAATGAGTTTTGAAGAATACCGCACTTATCAGCAGCGGGCATTTAGCGATTATCGTGATGCAATCAATCAAGCGTTTAACGATTATAAAAAACAGACTTTGGCTGAGTTTGAGTCATTTGTTAATGAAATCGACTTACAACCCGGTCGTCAATTAACCATCGGGGCTACCAAAACACGCACTGAAGCCGTTGATGCGCAAATTAATCCTGCATTTGAAACCTTAAATAAAACATTAGGCTCATGGCTACCTTAATGTCTTTCGCGCGCTTTAAATTAGGCGTGCAACATTTTATAAACCGTCCTTGGGTTGGTTTAACCCTGCTTTTAAGTTTGCCGTTATGGTTCGTTTTTGGACTGTCGTTAAAACCACCGGTTATGGTACAAGCGGTGTCCAGTGCGTTAAGTGATAGTTTTTACCAGTGGAATCCACGCTCTGCTCCGGACAAAGTCGTGTTTATTGAGGTTGAAAATAGCAGTGTGCAGGCTTATGGCCGTTGGCCGTGGCCGCGTTCATTAATTGCCCAAGGTTTGGCGGGTTTAAATCAGGCGGATGTAATTGGGTTGGATATGGTGTTTAGTGAACCAACCCATGCCAACGAAGACACGGCGCTCGCAAACACCTTGGCGGATTTGCCTGCGATTGGCGGGGTGTTTTTAAATGGCCCTAAAGCCCAACTTCTGAGCGGTGCAGCTTATGATCAAATATTAAATTCGGCATTAATGCACACGGCTGGTGCGCAGTTAATTGGCAGTGAACAGATTGAACTGTCGATTCCAGCCTTGCGCGAAGCAACCCCTATTTTAGCGGCACTGAATATTTTGGCTGATGCCGACCAACGATTTCGTCATTACCCGCTGGCTTTTTGGCTTAAAGAGGCCGCCTTGCCCAATCTGGGTGTGCAAATGTGGCGTTATGCTTACCAGCAAGATTTAATAATCAACCGGCAACAAGCACAACTCGGCGATCAGACAATCCCGATTGATGCTTTGAGCCGTAGTCGTCTCAACTTTTATGTTAAAGGGGACTTTGAACGTATTGCATTTGCTGATCTCATGCAACCCGATTGGAACCCAAGCAAATTGGCTAATAAATGGGTCATTTTTGGGGTTAGCGAAGCCGGTATTAGTGATTTACGCGCTACGCCGTTAGGTCAATACCCAGGGCCGTTAATGCATTTAACGTTTGTCGCCAACTTGCTCGATACGAGTTTATTAACTGAATTAAAGGGTATTCAGTTATTCTTCCTGCTGTTCATTCTGGCCGGATTATTGGGTTTAATTCTGCAGTTTAAAAACGCCTGGCTGCGACTCGGACTGTATGTGTTATTAGCGAACGGTGTTTATGCTCTGGGTTTAGGCTTATACCTGTATGCCAACTTGTGGCTGGAGATTTTTTTCCCGTTGTTGTTGCTGATCAGCAGTTTAATCATCGGCGAGTTATGGTTATTTATTCGACATAAAGCCGAAGCCGACTATTTACGTTCTGCTTTCGCCAGTTATGTTGCTCCGCAGTTGGTGGAGCAAATAGTAAAACAAGGCCAAGACCTCAAATTGGGCGGTGATCGCAAAAATATTAGCCTGTTGTTTTCAGATTTGCGCAACTTCACACCCACCACCGAAAAACTAGCAACTGAAGAACTGGTATCACATTTAAATGCTTATTTTGGCTTGATGATAGAGCAAATTCAGCAGTTTAACGGCACGCTTGATAAGTTGATGGGAGATGGCATTATGGCGATTTTTAATGCGCCATTAGATGATGAAGATCATGCTTATCATGCTTGCCGAGCGGCGATTGCAATGCAATATGCGTTGGAGGATTTTAACCGTCGTTTTGCCCAAGGTGACATACGTCGTTTAAAAATGGGAATTGGCATTAACAGCGGCGAAGGAATTGTTGGCAATATCGGCGCAAAACTTCGCTTTAATTACACCGCGATGGGTGATGTGGTAAACATTGCTTCACGTTTGGAAAGTGCCACCAAAGAAGCCAATGCCCGCTGGCAAGAAGCGATCATGCAAGGTGAAACCAAACCCTGTGCTGAAGTGGATATTTTGCTCGGCGAACAAACTTATTTAGCGGTGAAAGATCGGCTGCCTTGTTATCCTGTCGGCAAACTGGCGTTAAAGGGTAAATCTGATACTTTGGCTGCTTGGGTGTTAGATTGGCGCGCCGTTAAATCTGATTTAAAGCAACGTGATTAATAGACACCAGGCCTGGTGCAAAGGTTTTATGGACAGCGTCAAAAACGCTCCTGTGTGTTTTTGATTAATTACTGGCCGGTTAAACCGCTTTTAACGTCAGCCAAAATTCACTGCCATGATTAAGTTGGCTATTCACGCCAATTTCTCCGCCCATCATTTCAATCAGTTTACGGCTGATACTCAAACCTAAACCTGAACCCTCAATTGCTCCGCCCTCATAGCCCAGTCGATTAAAAGCTTCAAATAACTGTGCCAGTTTATCTTCGGCAATGCCCATGCCGGTGTCGGACACGGATATGCGACTAAAGCCGGCTTGTTGTTCCACCTTAATTTTGACCTGCCCGCCAACAACATTGTATTTAACTGCATTTGACAATAAGTTTAGTAATACTTGTTTTAAACGCAAACGATCCGCCAACACCGCACCGTTGTCGGCCGTTAATAGCACTAACTCGATCTGTTTCGTTAACGCGATCGGTTTAATTAAACTCACGCATTCGTTAAATAAGCTGTCTAGTCGAATCGGCTCAAAATGCAACTCAAGTTTACCGGTTTCAATTTTTGCCATATCCAACACTTCATTAATCAGTTCAAGCAAATGTGAGCCGGCTTGACTGATTTCCTGCAAACTGTCGCGTTGCATGTCATTTAGGTTTTTACCCAGCGCTAATAATTGGGTAAAACCTAAAATGGAGTTTAATGGTGTGCGTAACTCGTGACTCATATTAGAAAGAAATTCGGATTTAGCGCGGTTAGCACGTTCAGCCGCTTCCATCGCTTCGCGAAGTTGATGTTGTTGCGTCAACAGTTCCAATTCAGCTTGTTTCAATTCGGTAATATCTTGTACTGTGCCGATTAATTGCCGTATTTCGCCGTCTTCAACTATGGCTTCGGCCAACTCATGCACATAACGTACTTCACCATCACCGCGAATAATGCGGTGTACCACGTCATGCAAGCCCGTTTCAACCGCAACAACATGACTTTGTTCAACCAGGAACCAATCATCCGGGTGCACCGCTTGTTTAAAAATCTCCACATTCGGGGTTTGATAGGGATCTAAACCAAAAATTTCATAAATAACCGATGACCAATGCAGTTCGCCGGTTGTTAAGTCGGCGCGCCAATGACCAAGTTTGGCACGCGACTCTGCCAATCGTAACTGTTTACGTCGCTGTTTAAGTTCAAGTTCAACCAGTTTACGCTCGTGAATATCAATAATCACACCCAACATTTGTACCGGTTGATGCTGTTTATTAAACACCACATCGCCTTTTTCTTGCACCCAGCGAACTTCACCATTAGGACGCACAATCCGGTGTTCAATATCATATTTTTCACGTTGACTTACACAGCGCTCAATCGCTGCAATAACCTTCGCGCGATCTTCAACATGAACCGCCGCTTCAAACACTTCAAATTGGGTATTCATTTGCCGTGCGGACAAACCTAAAATAGAAGCCGTTCCTTCTGTCCAAAATAACTCGTTGGTGGTGATATTCCAGTCCCACGTACCGATATTGGCGACCAGTTGACTGCGACGTAAGCGATCAACCAATACCTCGGCCTGACTTTTATACAATTGGCGTTCCGTGACATCACGAATAATTAAGGTAAAGTGCGTTTGATTTTCGAGCTGCATTTTGCTGGCGATTAATTCCAGCGGAAAGGTCTGACCCGTGTGACGCAACCNNCAACCCTATTGAGCGGCGAGAACGCCAAATACTCGACTTGTGATGATTATGAGTATAACGATACAGCAGTCTTTTAACGCGTTCAGCATCAGTGGCTTGGAACAACATCCCCATAAACTGACCAATCATTTCAGCGGCGTTATAACCAAACATTTTTTGGGCTGCCGGATTAACCGCTTTAATAATACCCTGGCTGTCAATCGTCAAAATACCATCCAATTC
>DIJW01000068.1 GCA_002421475.1 Thiomicrospira sp. UBA5634
AATGCAGTCAATTGTTGATGAAATCGCCCCCGCCGGTTACACCTTGGGTTGGGTAGGTTCTGCTTATCAAGAACAACTTGCCGCCGGTGCAGGAGCAAAAGCTTTCCTATTCGGTTTGTTAATCGTGTTCTTGATTTTGGCGGCGCAATACGAGCGTTGGACCATTCCGGTTGCGGTGGTATACGCCGTGCCGTTTGCGGTATTGGGCGCGGCAATTGCCACCCATATCGGCGGCTTGGATAGCGACATTTACTTTGAGTTGGGTTTATTAACCCTCATCGGTCTGTCGGCTAAAAACGCGATTCTGATCGTGGAGTTTGCGATGCAAAAACGCGCCGATGGTATGCCGTTGCAGCAAGCGGCCGAAGAAGCGGCCAGAATGCGTTTCCGTCCGATTGTTATGACTTCGCTGGCCTTTACCATGGCGGCGGTGCCGTTAGTGTTAAGTGAAGGTGCAGGTGCGGCAGCGCGTCATGCGGTCGGAACCGGCGTGATCGGCGGTATGATTTTAGCGACTTTTTTAGCACCCTTATTTATTCCGATGTTTTTCCGCTGGATTGCCACTTTCTCAGAATGGTTAGACCAACGCGGCAAACGTCAACGCGCAGGAGATGCGTCATGAAAACGTCTTTACATTCACCGACATTAAAAGCCTTAAGCCTAGCGATGGGTTTAGTGTTGGCCGGTTGTTCGCAAGTTCCCACTTATGAACAACCTAAAACCGATTTACCGCAAACACTTGGCCAAACCCACCAAGCACCAGGCCTGGTTCTTGCCGCCAACGAAAAAGATTGGTGGGCGCAGTTTGCCAATGCCGAGTTACAGGATTTGTTAAACCAAGCCTTAACCAATAATGCTGACTTTGCGATAGCACAACAACGTTTGTACCAAGCACGTTCTGCCCTCACCCAAGGTCGCGCCGGTCTATTGCCGAACGTATCGGTAGAAGCCGGAGTTTCAAATCAGGAAACAAGCAGTATGGCTTATCCAGCCGGAAATGGTGCGCAATTTGACAATGTTAATCTTAGCGGTTTGATTAGTTATGAAGTTGATTTATGGGGTCGTGTACGCGCCAATCGTGACCGTTTGAGCGCCGAATATAAAGCGATGCAAGCTGATCAGATCGCATTACGTTTGAGTTTAAGTTCTGCAGTTGCGCAAAATTACTTTAACCTACGTGCGTTAGATCAAATGGTCGAAATCGCTTCAAACACCGTGGTTTCACGCAAAGAAACTTTGCAGTTACGTCAACGTCAATATGAGTTAGGCCGTTTAACGCAACTGGCGGTACAACAAGCCGAAGTGGAACTCAGTCGGGTTGAAATTCAACTGATTAACTTACAACAACGCCGTGATGCTCAGCGCCACGCGTTAAGTGTATTGATTGGTGAAACCCCGCAACAGATGCTGGCACGTAGCCAAGCACAAGCGGCCGATGCGATGTTTGAACATTACAACCTGCCGATATTACCCGCCGAGCTCAACTCGGAACTGTTAATGCGTCGGCCGGATATTCAAGCGGCTGAACAACGTCTGATTGCGGCCAATGCCAATATCGGCGTGGCGCGTGCAGCGTTATTTCCGAAACTGAGTTTAAACGGCATGTTAGGTTTTAGCAGCGAAAGTTTTGATAACTTGTTTGAGCCGGATGCGGCTCAATCGCGGGTTCAAGCCGGTTTAAGCGCGCCGATTTTTAACGCCGGCGCGTTACGAGCGCAAGTCAAAATAACCGAAGCGGAACAGCAAATCAGCCTGCAACGATATCAACAAACCCTGCGTCAAGCGTTTGCCGAAACCTTGGATGCGTTGAGTATGCAGCAACGTTCGCAACAACAACTGGACGCCCAGCTTCGTCAAGTGAGCGCCTTGCGCCAAACTTTAGATTTAGCGCAGAAACGTTTTGACTCCGGTTACTCCAGTTATTTGGAAGTGTTGGATGCACAACGTGCGTTATTTGATGCCGAAGTGTCGATGGTCACCACCAAACTAAACCATCTCAACGCCAATATTCAGCTTTACAAAGCGATTGGCGGACACTGGACAAACGACCAAGCAACCGCAAGTTAACCCCTCGTTTCATAAGCCCCTTGCCTTTTGGCAAAGGGCTTTTTCTTAAACACCAGGCCTGGTGGAAACACACTCTGCCCGCAAAAACCTTGTTTTAGCTGCCCTTTAATCGAATTGTTTTATAATAGCGCCACATTCAAAACATGAGGTCGATTAAGCGTGAACAACCAATTAACACTTAGAGTACAGGTGTCGTTTCAAGGTCAAGTACACAACTTGCAAGCGCAACTGGATTTGGATAAACAATTACGTGCTTATGGCGGTTTACCGGACTTACATGATTGGGTGGCACGCACCAATCAAATAGATGCCTATTCATATTTATATGAAGCCATTCAGATGGAGCCGGTGGAGATTATTGAAGTCAGCGGACGCGTAGCGGAGTTCATTGATGACGGTCAGTTTTTAGCCGACGCGTTTATCGAAGATTGGCGCGTACAAAACGCCCTACCAGGCCTGGTGCACATCGCCAAACAGCATTTACAAACCGAACTTGAAACCAACCCGCAACTTAAACAAGCGTTAATCGACGCTTATAAACTTGGCTTAGAGCACGGACGTTTAATCCCGCGCGAGGAAGATTAAACGTCCAGCAGTTTTTGCACCAGCGGCCACAAGCGTTTGAGGATTAACGGCTGGGCTTCGCTGTTCGGATGCAAGCCGTCGTCCTGCATTAAATGCGGTTCCAGCGCGACGTTGATCAAGAAAAACGGACTNNCACCAAGCCATAACGTTCGGCCAAATCAATATACATTTGGCCGAGCCGCTCATCATACGCCGGGCCGTAATTGGTCGGCAAACGAATGCCTAACAACATCACTTTTGCGCCTTGCGTTTGGCTCATCTCAATCATGCGCGCCAAATTCCGTTCGCTAACATTTAAGTTCTGCCCGCGTAACGCGTCGTTCGCGCCCAATTCAATTATCACGTAACGCGGCTGATACTGTTTCAGCAAAGTCGGCAAACGCTGCAAGCCGCCGGAGGTGGTTTCGCCGCTTAAACTGGCATTTTGTACCTTTATTTCCTTTTTTTCCGCCTGCAGTTTCTGCTGTAATAATGCCACCCAACCTTGCTCGGTCGGCAAGCCGTAAGCGGCACTCAGGCTATCGCCCATGACCAATAAGCGCGCTTGCGTGTCGGCGGCAACTGCACTAGACTGAAACGTCATCAAAGCGATGACAAAACCCAGCATAAGCGTAACCACACTTAGCCAAACCATAAAGGCCAAACGATGAATTTGAGCGTTAACCCATCCTGTATTTTGCAATTGTCTAATGTGCATTACCGCGTCACCTCCGCTGCTGATGAAGTGGCTATCTTAAAGGGCTGCGAGCTGTGTGTCGAGCCCCAACAAAGTGTGGCGATTGTCGGGCGTTCCGGTTCAGGAAAATCGACCCTATTGGCGTTGATGGCGGGATTGGATAAACCAACCGCAGGTCAGGTGAGTTTACTTGGGCAAAATCTGAATCAATTATCCGAAGATCAACGCGCTCAATTACGGGCATTGCAAGTCGGTTTTGTATTTCAGAACTTTCAACTCATGCCGGGCATGAATGCGTTGGAAAACGTGATGATGCCGCTGGAGTTATTTGGCTTGGACAATGCGCGCCAACGCGCACAAGCCGCTTTAGAAAAAGTGGGTTTAGCGCACCGATTAACCCATCAACCCAGCGCCCTGTCAGGCGGCGAACAGCAACGAGTGGCGATTGCGCGCGCGATTGTGACCGAACCGAAAATTCTGTTTGCCGATGAGCCAACCGGCAACTTGGACGAAACTACCGCCCATCAAATTCAACAGCTGTTATTTGATCTGCAACACCACACCACCTTAGTGTTAGTCACCCATGACACCCAGTTTGCCGATTTATGCCAACGCAAAGTGTTAATTCAAGACGGTATTTTGAGGGAATCCGTATGACCACCACACCCCAAACTAATCTCCAATTTGCGACCCTAAAAGCCGCCAGCTTGTGGTTTTTTCGTGGTTTAAAACGTGGTGATTGGTTGTGGTTATGGTTGGCGGTGGTGATTGCCAGCGCCAGCGTCACGCTTGTCGATCAACTGGCGCAAACGGTACATAAAAGTATGCTGGCCAAAGCGGCAGAATCCTTGTCGGCTGACTTGGTATTGCGCTCAACGCGCCCAATCGAACCGCAATGGCGTGAGCAATCCGAACAACAAGGTTTGCAAGTAGCCGAAACCATCAGTTTAACCACGATGGCGATGGCAAATGATGATTTTCAAATGGTGTTGCTCAAAGGCGTTAGCGCCAATACGCCGTTACGTGGACAGTTACAAACCGAAAACCAAACCGTCGTCAGCCAACTGCAACCGAATCAAGTGTTGGCCGATCCGCAATTACAAACCTTGCTGTCACTCACCACCGCAACCCCGCTCACTTTAGGGCGCGAAAACTTTGCCATCGCCGACTGGTTAAGCCAGCAAGATGTGTTTCAATCGACCTTTAGTCAGTTTTCTCCACAGGTAATTTTGCCGATTGAGCGCATTGAATCGCTCGGTTTAATTGGCCCCGGCAGTCGTGTGACGTATGAATTGGCGTTTGCGGGTGACGAAGCGGTGATTAAACGTTGGCAGCAAACACTCACCAATCAAATAGAAACGCAAAATATCGCTCATTGGCAAGTGCTTAGTGCTTACGCCCCCACGCCCGATTTAGCCAAAGCATTGGAAACCGCTTGGTTATTTTTAGACCTATCCGCGCTGGCCACGGTGTTAATTGCAGGCCTGGCGATTCTG
>DIJW01000103.1 GCA_002421475.1 Thiomicrospira sp. UBA5634
AGTCGTTACCTTCACGAGTACGCTCACCTACACCAGCAAATACTGAGTAGCCTGAGTGTTCGATCGCGATGTTACGGATCAATTCCATCATGTTAACTGTTTTACCAACACCGGCACCACCGAACAAACCAACTTTACCACCCTTAGCGAATGGGCAAATTAGGTCGATTACTTTTACGCCAGTCTCAAGTAATTCTTGAGAAGCCGCAAGTTCATCGAACTTAGGTGCTTTACGGTGAATAGGAGCACGTTCAGCTGTATCAACCGGACCTGCGTTGTCAATTGCATTACCCAATACGTCAAAAATACGTCCAAGCGTTGCTTTACCAACCGGTACAGAAATCGCTGCACCAGTGCTGGTAACTTTCATACCACGCTTAAGAGCATCTGATGAACCCATCGCGATGGCACGAACTACGCCATCACCAACTTGCTGTTGAACTTCAAGAGTCAACGCAACATCATCAACGATCAACGCATCATGAACTTTCGGTAACTCAGCACCACTAAACTCGACGTCGATAACCGGGCCGATAATTTGTACTATTTTTCCACTCATGATATTAAACCTTTTTTTGCAAATACAAACCTAAACCGCAGAGGCACCCGCGACAATCTCTGAAAGCTCTTGGGTAATCGCTGCTTGACGTGCTTTGTTGTAAGCGAGCTGAAGCTCTTTGATCATCTTGCCCGCATTATCGGAAGCGCTTTTCATCGCGACCATACGTGCAGATTGCTCACAAGCTACGTTTTCAACAACAGCTCCAAAAACACTACTTTCCACATAACGAAGCATTAATGTATCCAATGCTTCTTTAGCTTCCGGCTCATAGAGATAATCCCAGTACTTGGCATCCTTGTTCTCTTCGATTTTAGCGATAGGAACAAGCTGTTCAATAGTTGGGTTTTGCGACATCGCACTTAGAAATTGGTTTGAAGCGATATAAACGGCATCAATATGCCCGTCTTCAAACTTATCCAACAGTACTTTAATCGTACCAACTAAATCACCGATACGTGGCGTGTCACCCATTTCTGACTTCGACGCTACAATATTGCCACCGTAGTGTTTAAAAAAACTATGTGCTTTCTTACCAACAACTGCCAGTTCAACTTGGATATTTTCAGCTTTCCAAGCTTGCAACTTTTTCAGTGTTCTACGGAAAAGGTTAGTATTTAAACCACCGCATAGACCACGATCCGATGAAACAACGATTAAACCGATGCGTTTAACCGGGCGCTCTAAAGTATAAGGATGCTTATACTCAGGATGCGCACCGGCCACATGGCTAATAACGCGTTTCACTTTTTCGACATAGGGGCGGGTCGCTGTCATGCGAGCTTGCGCTTTACGCATTTTAGACGCCGCCACCATTTCCATGGNNGTGATCTTTTGGGTATTTTTAACAGACGCTATTTGCGCCCGTATTTCTTTACTACCGCCTGCCATGGCCTAATCCTCTTAGTAAACGCCGGTTGCTTTGAATGACTCAATTGCCGCTTTAACGCCGGCAATAATTTCGTCATTCCAATCACCCTTCTCGTTGATTTTCGCAGCGAGAGCAGCGTGTGATGAATTGAGGTAGGCATGAAGTGCAGCTTCAAACGCTACAATTTTGTCAACTTCAACATCATCTAGGTAACCAGAGTTAGCTGCATACAATGAAGTAGCCATTTCAGCGATAGTTAAAGGCTGATATTGCTTTTGCTTCATCAATTCAGTAACACGTTTACCGCGCTCAAGCTGGGCTTTAGTTGCCGCGTCAAGATCAGAAGCAAACTGTGCGAATGCTGCCAACTCACGGTACTGTGCCAAGTCAAGACGAATACCACCACCTAGCTTTTTAATCGCTTTAGTTTGAGCAGCACCACCAACACGTGATACAGACAAACCAGCGTTAATTGCAGGACGGATGCCTTTGGCAAATAAACCTGTTTCCAAGAAGATCTGACCATCAGTAATCGAAATTACGTTAGTCGGAACGAATGCTGATACGTCACCAGCTTGGGTTTCGATAATTGGTAATGCAGTTAATGAACCTGTTTTACCTTTTACTTCACCGTTAGTGAAACGCTCAACATAATCTTCGTTAACACGAGCAGCACGCTCAAGTAAACGAGAGTGTAGATAGAATACGTCACCTGGGAAAGCTTCACGGCCTGGTGGACGACGTAATAACAATGAGATTTGACGGTAAGCTTGCGCTTGTTTAGTCAAGTCATCATAAATAATTAACGCATCTTCACCACGATCACGGAAGTATTCGCCCATTGCACAACCTGCGTAAGCCGCTAGGAATTGCAATGCTGCAGGATCAGAAGCATTTGCAGCAACAACAACAGTGTTGTCCATTGCGCCATACTCTTCTAACTTACGGATAATGTTGTTAACAGTTGATGCTTTTTGACCCATTGCAACGTATACGCACTTAACACCAGTGTTTTTCTGGCTGATAATCGCGTCAACAGCAATAGCGGTTTTACCGGTTTGACGGTCACCGATGATCAACTCACGCTGACCACGTCCAACCGGAATCATAGAGTCGATAGACTTGATACCGGTCATCATTGGTTGATCAACAGATTTACGATCGATTACACCAGGAGCGATACGCTCAATTGGTGAAGTCATTTTCGTATTGATTGGACCTTTACCGTCGATTGGACGACCTAAACCGTCAACAACGCGACCCAACATTTCTGGACCAACTGGAACTTCTAAAATACGACCAGTACAAGTTACTTTGTCGCCTTCAGAGATGTGCTCATATTCACCTAAAACTACAACACCTACAGAATCACGCTCAAGGTTAAGCGCCATACCAAAGGTTTGTTCGTCGAACTGAACCATCTCACCATACATTACATCTGACACGCCGTGAATAGTCGCGATACCGTCAGCGATACTGACGACTGTGCCTTCACTGCCAGACTCTGCAGTCACTTTAAAACCGGCGATACGGTTTTTGATCAAGTCACTGATTTCAGAGGGATTCAATTGCATGTGTCTTCCTCTCAATTATTGGGCAATCGCTGCGCCAAGTTTATGTAATTGAGTAACTGCGGTGTTATCCATAACCCAGTCACCTACTTTAATACGAATACCGGAAATCAATGACGCATCAACTTGATAGTCAATGTCGACTTCGGCATTAAACTTAGCATTTAAAGCAGCACTTAATTTACTTTGTTGCTCTACCGTCGCTTTTCTTGCTGAGGTAACAGTTGCTTTAACACGTTTTTCTTCGACGGATTTTAAATCTTCAAATAATTGAGAAATAAAACCGAGCGTGTTTAAGCGACCATTTTCAGCCAGCATGACGAGCAAATTTTTACCTGCTTCGGTCAAGCCTTTCCCCATCACACCTTCAAACACACTGACTTTGTCAGCATTTGTTTGACGTGGGTTGGCGATAAACTGAGCCATCTGCGCATCACTGACAATCAGTGCACATGCAGATAACATTTCGGACCATTGCGTCAACTGTTGCTGCTCTTTAGCATAACTAAATGCAGCTTCAGCATAAGGTCGAGCGGTTGTGATTAATTCTGCCATTGCTTCTTCCTTAGATCTGTTTTACTAAGGTTTCAAGCATGTCATTATGCGCCTTAGCATCTACTTCTTTGTTCAGGATTTTTTCAGCACCTGAAACAACCAAAGCAGCCACTTCTTTACGAAGTTGCTCACGTGCACGGCTAATTTCTTGACTTATATCTGCTTGGGCGGCCGCTTTAATGCGCTCAGCTTCTTCCGCAGCTTTTACTTTCGCATCTTCTACGATTTCAGTGCCACGTTTTTCAGCTTGGCTGAGTACATTTTGTGCTTGTAGCTTGGCATCTTTCAAAACGTCTTTAGCACGTTTTTCTGCCAATTCAAGTTCATGCTTGCCTTTTTCAGCTGCCGAAAGACCATCAGCAATACGCTTTTGACGATCTTCCATCAGCTTGGACAATGGCCCCCACAGCACCTTATTCACAAACCAAATCAACAGCACAAATGCGATGATCTGGATGATTAGGGTTGCATTAATACTCACGGTGGTTACCTCGCCATTCGTTGGTTAAAGTTACAATCAGGGACGTTTAAATTACGCGCCCAATGCTGCTTGCAATGCACCTACGAATGGGTTTGCGAACAAGAACCACATTGCGAATGCCAAAATAATGAATGGGAAAGATTCCATCAAACCAGCGAAAATGAACATGTTGGTCATTAGAGCTGGACGCATTTCTGGCTGACGTGCAATCCCTTCCAAAGTTTTAGAACAGATCAGACCCCAACCAATTGCAGAACCTAGACCTGCGGCTGCCAAAATCACACCTACACCAATCGCAGTTGCGGCGTAAATATCAGCAATCATAGTAGCAGTTACTTCCATCGACTTTCTCCTAAGTTTTTTACAGTTAACATTAAAAAAGCTTTTTACCCATCGGTAGGTGCGCTTAAACCCTTTTGGCATTCAGCCGAAACTAAATGCCTGTCTTTTTCATTTACTTAGTCATGACCTTCGTCATGCGCCATGCCTAGGTAAACAATGGTGAGCACCATAAAGATAAAGGCTTGCAGGGTGATAATCAAAATATGGAAAATCGCCCAACCAAGATCCAAAATGGCTTGTAATGGTGCCCAGAACAGAGCAGCGGCACCCACTGCTAAGGTTCCACCGATCAATGCGATCAGTAGGAATACGAGTTCACCTGCAAACATGTTACCGAATAGACGTAAGGCTAAAGAGATAGGTTTTGAAACCTCTTCAATTAAAGTCATCACGATGTTTACAGGGATTAAGAATTTGCCAAAAGGGTGGAATAGGAACATTTTTGTGTAGCCCCATAAACCTTTCACTTTAATGCTATAGAACACAACCAATGCAAATACGACTAACGCCATCGCCATTGTGGTGTTTAAGTCTGTGGTTGGTACCACTTTTAGATAAGCGTGTGAATCACCCACCGCTAATTGGAACAAGTAAGGTAATAAATCAACCGGAATTAAATCCATGAAGTTCATTAACCATACCCACAAGAAAACCGTTAAAGCAATCGGTGCGATTAAAGGATTATGACCAGGGAAAGCATCGCGAACGTTAGTTGATACGAAATCCAAAACACTTTCAACAAAGTTTTGAAACCCGCCTGGCACACCTGATTCCAATTGACGCCCTAAGCGCATTGAAACACCAATAATTAGCATACCTAATAACGCACTAACAATAATCGTATCCAAGTGGAATGTCCAAAATCCACTTCCGACCGCATTGTTAGTTAAGTGATGTTGAATATATTCAACAGTACCCATTTTTTCAGCACTCAAGAGCCTTCTCCTTAGTCAGTCAAACGGCGCTTACCTTGAAGGTTAAACATCTGTCCGATTTGCATTAACACAAAGGTTACTACCATCGGCATCGGCTCTAACTTCAAGAACGCCAACCCAATAACAAATAACACAGCCAATAGCATAAAGCGTATGACTGCACTCATATATAAAACCAATATGCCGCTTTTTGGATTTTGTTCAGCTTTAGCATTGGCTCGATCAAAGGTATAAGCCAACATTAACACGTTAGCCAGTCCGATCAGCACACCAAAAGCTGCTCCCGCAGCGTGTTCGTAATAGGTAAAGACGGTCAGCGCCACTGCACCAATCAAACCCTGTATTACTAAAGGACGCACAAGATTATTTAACATCGGCATCCTTTATTTGTTCTTTTGTTTGGCCGGCTTTTTCCATACGCATTAATAAACGATGTACTTTTTGAGTGCCGCCAATAATCCCTAACAACCCACCAACCATCATAAAAATAGGCGTAGTTTCAAAGTAATAATCAAATGCATAACCAACGATAAATCCGGCGATCACCATAGAGGTAAACATCTGCCCAGAACCCACCAAAAGGAAATTCATCCCCGCTTTTGGTTTATCTGTTTTTGCGTCATTTTGCATGCTAAAACCTTGTTTAGAGAATGGATCGCATAAGCGAAGTCCAAAGCCTGCACATATTATCCTTTTAATTTCTGAAATGCTAGAGCATATAATGCTTAGTTGGCATGCGTTTTCAGTGATTTATTCAACATATAGCTGTCTAAAAATAAAGACCACCATATTTTGTGATCTTTCCATTAAAAATTTTTATACGGAAGATGAAAAAATTTCCGTTAGTGCATTTAAATGCAACTAACCGATTAACGCTCTATTTTTTGCAGAATTTGATCAAGTTCATCTAAATTACTATAACGAATTTCCAGCTTGCCTTTGCCTTGTGCGCCATGATTAATCGTAACCTTCGCCCCCAAAACTTCACCCAACCGATCTTGCAGCGCTCGAATATTTGGATCAAGCGCTTGAATTGAGGT
Source organism: Thiomicrospira sp. UBA5634 (assembly GCA_002421475.1). Taxonomy (GTDB): domain Bacteria; phylum Pseudomonadota; class Gammaproteobacteria; order Thiomicrospirales; family Thiomicrospiraceae; genus Thiomicrospira. The sequence continues at coordinate 6,355 of DIJW01000103.1, forward strand.
TTTCTTGGCTTCCGAAATCGGTGTTTGTAAATCCTGAACTGCCTGCTCCATTTGACGAACCGACCAGGCCTGGTTGATGGCTTTTTGTGCCAAATTGAGTTGCTGAGACTCCGTTAACGTCAATAATGCCCGCGTGTGGCCCATTGTTAACTGACCATCATGTAGCCAGGCTTGGATCGGCTCGCGTAACTTTAACAAACGCAACATATTGGTAACGGCCGTGCGTGAACGACCAACCGCATCAGCGACTTCTTGTTGCGTCAGATTAAACTCTGCCATTAATCGCTGCAATGCACGTGCTTCTTCCAGCGGGTTTAAATCTTCGCGCTCAATGTTTTCAATTAAGGCCATTGCCAGCGTTTGCTGATCGTCAACCTGACGCACTATCGCCTGTACCGTTTCCAACCCGGCTAATTGCGCCGCACGCCAGCGACGTTCACCGGCAATAATTTCATATTGCTCATCATTAATAAACTTAACAATGATCGGTTGCACTAAACCTTGTGCTTTAATAGAGTCGGCCAGTTCTTGCAGAGCTACGGCATCAAATTGCTGGCGCGGCTGATACTGTCCGGACACCACCTGTTTAATCGGCAACTTTTCTACTCGCCATTCATTAACATGGCTTTCGGCTTTATGTTTGCCGGAAATTAGCGCATGTACACCGCGCCCACCTAAACCTGAATGTCGTTTTGCCACTGGAATATCCTCTTTACATGCGTGTTTTGCGAATTAATTCATTTGCTAACGCCAAATAAGCGACCGCACCGGCGGAATTAGCATCGTAATCCAAAATAGATTCCCCATAACTGGGTGCTTCCGCCAAACGAATATTACGCGGAATAATGGTTTGCAAAACCTTCATGCCAAAATGCGCCACTAATTCATTGGATACATCATTGGCTAGATTATTTCGGCGGTCGTGCATGGTGCGTAATAATCCGTCAATTTGTAAATCGGGATTCAACTCTTTCTGCACGGTTTGCAATGTATCCATCAAAGCAGATAAACCTTCCAGCGCAAAATACTCACACTGCACCGGAACTAACACGCCATCCGAGGCTACCAATGCATTTAACGTCAACATGTTTAAAGTTGGCGGACAATCAATAATCACCAAATCGTAGTCGTCCGCTACTTTTTTTAACGCTTTACGCAAACGTTTTGGCCCTTTGTCTTCTTCCAACAGCTGCACTTCGGCGGCAGTTAAGTCACCATTGGCCGGAATCAAATCAATGGATACCCGATCAACGTGCAAAATCACGTCTTTGGCTTTTACATCATTCAACACAACATCATAGGCGGACAACTCAAGCTGGTCTTTATCAATGCCTACCGCCACGGTGCTATTGCCTTGTGGGTCAAAGTCGATCAACAAAACCTTTTTGCCTAACCTCGCCAAACAGGCCGCCAGGTTTACACTGGTGGTGGTTTTGCCGACTCCGCCTTTTTGATTGGCCACTGCCATCACTCTACCCATTCAGCATCGCTCCTTGTTTTTCTATGGCGACTAAATATCGCTCTGCATCTAATCCCGGCACCTGAAGTTCGTGCACTTTTTTCACCACCAGGCCTGGTGGTAATGCCTGCATTTCGGCCGGTAAATTTTGTGACTTCATCGCCCACCAGATGCCGTTCTTCGCCAATAAAGGCTCGGTTAAAACCACAAAATTATCCAAGGCGGTAAACGCACGTGAAATCACCGCTTCATATTGCTCGGCATGATCTTCAACCCGCGTGTGCAACACCCGCACATTCTCCAACCCTAACTGCGCTTTGACCTGCACCAAAAAACGGGTTTTTTTCTCGTTACTATCTAACAAACTCACTTGCAGCTGTGGAAACACGATTGCAAGCGGAATACCCGGCAAACCACCGCCGGTTCCGACATCAATCAAGGTTTTAGGCAGATTGGCCTGCAACACCGGCACGACCGCCAAACTGTCGAGCAAGTGTTTAACCAACATTTCTTGCGGATCACGAATCGCACTGAGGTTATACACCTTATTCCACTTTTGGAATAAGGCTAAATATTCGATTAGTTGGCTACAGGCCTGGTGGTCAAGTTCGACCCCCATTTTTTGCGCGCCTTGCATCAATTGAACGTCAAATGTCATCGACCGATTTCTCAAGTTTGGCTTGGGCGGCACGATGTTTTTTCATAAAAATCAGTAACAACGAAATCGCTGCCGGGGTAATGCCCGAAATACGCGTTGCCATACCAATCGTTGCCGGTTTATGCGTGCGTAACTTCTGTTTCACTTCGTTCGATAAACCCGAAATGGCATCTAAATCCAAATCCTGTGGAATCGGCGTAGTTTCTTCACGTTTCGATTTTTCAATTTCAATCAGCTGGCGTTCGATATAACCGGCGTATTTGGCTTCAATTTCGATTTGCTCAATCACCTCGTCATCCGTGACACCAACGCCAAATACCTCCAGTTCCGACAAGGCTTTATAACTGACATTTGGCCGACGCAACAAATCAAACAACTTATGTTCTTTACTTAACGGCAATTGCATTAATTCTTCGGCACGTTTGGCATCTTTATGCGCCGGATATATCCACACGTCTTTTAAACGCTGACTTTCGTTCTCCAGCATTTGTAACTTAGCTTCATACGCCGCCCAACGCGCATCATCGACCAATCCAAATTCTCGACCAATTTCGGTCAGGCGTTGATCCGCATTGTCTTCACGTAATAACAAACGGTATTCGGCGCGCGAGGTAAACATGCGATAAGGCTCTTGCGTGCCGAGCGTAATCAAGTCATCCACCAACACACCGATATAAGCTTCATCACGACGCGGATACCAACCGTCTTTACCTTGCGCCATTAAGCCGGCATTCAGGCCTGCTAATAAACCTTGCGCCGCCGCCTCTTCATAACCGGTGGTACCGTTAATTTGTCCGGCAAAAAACAGGCCATTGATTGCTTGGGTTTGCAAAGTCGGCTTTAAACCGCGCGGATCAAAATAATCGTATTCGATCGCATACCCGGGACGCATAATTCGTGCGTTTTCCAAGCCCACCATCGACTGCACAATTTTTACCTGCGTCGAAAACGGCAAACTGGTCGAAATGCCGTTTGGGTATAGTTCATTAGTGGTTAAACCTTCCGGTTCAATAAAAACCTGATGTGAGGCTTTATCCGCAAAACGCATCACTTTATCTTCAATTGACGGACAATAACGCGGACCAACCCCTTCAATCACACCGGTATACATAGGTGATTGATCTAACGAACCACGAATCGCTTCGTGAGTTTGTTCATTGGTATGGGTGATATAACAAGGTAACTGTTGCGGGTGCATTGTGCGTGAACCCATAAACGAAAACACCGGCGCAGGATCATCACCGGGTTGCACCGTCATTTTAGAAAAATCAACCGTACGCGCATCAATACGCGGCGGGGTACCGGTTTTTAACCGTCCGACCGGCAAAGCCAGTTCGCGCAACTTCGCCGCCAAACGATTTGCCGGCGCATCACCGGCACGACCGCCTTCATAATTTTCTAAACCGATATGAATACGGCCGGCTAAAAACGTACCGGCGGTTAACACCACCTGACGCGCATAAAAATTCAGATTCATTTTGGTGACCACTCCAATCACCTGATCACCTTCCAACAACAAATCTTCTACCGGTTGTTGGAAAATCGTCAAATTCGCTTGGTTTTCCAGTCGCATCCGAATCGCTTGTTTATACAAAATACGATCCGCTTGCGCACGTGTTGCGCGTACCGCCGGACCTTTGGAGGCATTTAAAATCCGAAACTGAATCCCGGCTTCATCGGTCGCCA
>DIJW01000020.1 GCA_002421475.1 Thiomicrospira sp. UBA5634
ACGAAGTACCCTCTTCACGGTGATGCAGACGTTTAACGGAAATTTCGGCAAAACCGGCATAAGCTCCACCCGCCAGGCCTGATTCATTATCGAAAATTAACTCAACCGAACATTGGCTGACGGCTTTGCGTTTATCAGTGCCATTAAATAGCACATCGTTCATGTCACCGCCGCGCAGTTCGCGCGCCGAGCTTTCGCCCATTACCCAACGCACGGCATCTAACGTATTTGATTTTCCACAGCCGTTTGGGCCGACGATACCGACTAAATCGCTGGCTAATACCAGTTTGGTCGTTTCTACGAACGATTTAAAACCGGCGATTTTAATCAGTTTAAGACGCATGCAGTCAATATCCAGAGGCACTAAAGGCCGTTAATATATAAAATCTGGACAAAGTCTGCAGGATTTTTATAACCCTAGAATTAAAAAACGCGCAAAATAAACGCCAATTACGAAGTCGAAATGTGGTGTTGGGACGCTAATGTATTTGCATTTGAAAGATTTCGCATCGCGGCATGCAACAAATCATTTGGTGTTTTACCGTCAGTGTCACCATAGGTAGCACAACCGACTTCAAACTCACAAATAAACTCCGCCTCATCGCCATGTGCATGCCGAATTCGTGCACCTAACTCCGCCGCTAAACCGTTAATTTCTTCACAATCAGTCTGTGGCGCAACCAAAATAAACAAATGATCGTTAACATAAAACAGCATATCACTATTACGAGTGCTACTTTTTAGCTCGTGGGTAAATCCTTGTAGATTTTCACTGGCTGTGTGAGTTGGGTCATTCAATTTCTTCAACCGCACCACCATCAGCGAAAAAATTCGATTAAACCGCTGTGCTAAAAACACCTCATGGCGTAATGATTCATCCAAATGCGTGCGTCGCAGCAAACCGGTTTTGTGTTCGGTCAACATTAATGCATCAAATTTATCGTACATGCTCAAAAAAGTCTGAAGATGTTTATCCAACGCGCTATAAATATCCTCCACTTCTTTTACGGCAAAACGTTTGGGTGTAGGGGACTCAAGCTCATCCAAACGTAATCGGGCAATTTCATTCGCTAATTGGTGAAGCGGCGCCACCAAATGTTGCTCAATAAAAGGCTTGATTAAAGCATCGGCAATAAAAAAGAAAAATATGACAAAAAGCAGTAAAAACGATGGAATAACAAGAATGGATACCTTGTAACTTAGCAGATTCGCAACACTCGCTGACTCACCCAATAAAAACAAAACAACACCAAACGTAATTATCCCGGTCACAATCATTGAGGCAAACAACGCGATAAAAAACGCTAAAATAACGCGTTTTTTCAGCAAGTCATTAAACGGTTTGGAGGAAATAGCCATGCTAAACTCCTTATTGAACTTCATGAGTAAGTCAATCAAATCATAACGCTTTTTTGTGATAAAAATGCAAATAAAAAACGAATTAAGATTAAATGAATAACCTAAACAACCCCCCTTCAGTTATAAAGCTAGGACTCGATTTCGGCACCAGTGGTTTGCGTGCCGCCGTAGTAAAAAATGACTTCTTGCTAAACGAATTTAGTGTCCCGCTTGCCATGCCGCAGCGTTCAAATAAACAAAGTGAACAAGCAACCCAAGCCTGGTTAGAGGCCTTTGAGCAGTTATTTAACTTATTACAACAGTCGGGCTTAACCACCCAAATAACTCATATTGTCGCTGATGCGACCTCTTCCACGGTGCTGTTGAGTGATCCAGACGGCATACCTCTTACACCCGCTTTAATGTATGACGATCAACGCGCACAAGTCCAAGCACACGCCATCAGTCAACACGCTCCGTCAAACACCGCTGCCCAAGGCGCCAGCAGCACATTAGCCAAAGTAATGTGGTTGACCGAAACACTCAAACAACCCGCCATTATTCAACATCAAATTGACTGGTTAAATTTCCAACTTTGCGGTGTACTGGGTATGACTGATGAAAATAATGCTTTAAAACTAGGTTATGACTCATTGCACCAGGCCTGGCCGGATTGGGTTAAAACGCTTTGTCCGCTTAAACTGCCAAACGTCGTAACACCCGGCGAAACACTGGGGCTGGTCACACATAATTTGGTTGAACGCTGGGGATTTAATCCCGAGTGTGTGGTTCATGCCGGTACCACCGACAGTATTGCCGCGTTTTTAGCTTCCGGCGCAAATACAATCGGCGATGCCGTCAGTGCTTTGGGATCCACGATTGCCCTTAAAATACTCAGTGATCGCGCAATATTTGCGCCTGAATACGGTATCTACAGCCACAAACTCGGTGACAATTGGTTGATTGGCGGAGCATCAAATACCGGTGGCGCGGTGTTATTAAATTACTTCAACTTAGCCGAAATTAACGCGCTTATAACACAATTAGACATGACCCAATCCAGCGGATTCGCTTGCTACCCCCTAACCAGGCCTGGTGAACGTTTTCCAATTGCAGATCCGAATCTCGCACCAACCATCCCCACTACCCACACACGTGCTGAATTGCTCAAGGTTTTAATCGAAGGCTTAGTACAAATCGAATCAGATGGTTATAACAAACTCCATCAACTCGGCGCACCCAAACCGCAACGCATTTTTGCAGTTGGCGGTGGTAATCAAAACCAGGCCTGGTCCCAGTTGCGTCAATTGAAATTACCCGCTAAACTCGCCAACCCGATTTCCCAAGCCGCCGCGTACGGCGTCACTCGTTTGATAAAAATATAACAATATAAACACCTCATTAAACTTCAACAGCAAGGATTACAAATGACTTTAAATGACCTAATAAACCACCTTAACCAAGCACCGATTGATTTTAAAAAAGTGATTGAACTTATTGATTCTGAATATAATTTCAATCCAACTGCATTTAAAAATGGCCAAACATTTAACCAAGCCAACACCAATAACGGTTCATGCAAAATTTTTGCATTTGGCAAATTAAACAACCTGTCACAGCAAGCGACCTTAAACGCGTTTGGTGACTTTTATACCAAAGATGTATTAGAAAATCCGACAGGAACTGACCACCAAAACATTCGCAACTTTATGCAAACCGGCTGGCAAGGGATTGAATTTGAAGGTGAAGCTTTAATAAAGAAATAATAAACAAATAGGCCTAGTAGTAACACCACTAGGCCTATTTAGATCATTTAAATTGATAATTCAAACTTAAACCCAAAACACTTGCAGAGCCTTCAAAGTAATCACCTTTAATAGCAGAAGGCAAAAAATCAAAATTAACACGCAATCCTAGGCTATCACTCATTTCGTAGTTATAACCAAGCCCAACCAAAAGTCCAGTAACACTTGAATTTACTGAATCCGTAGCAACAACAATACCTGTATCTCTGCCACTTATTACAAGTTTTTCATTTGTAGTTGCCTGGTAAATGCCTAGCTTTCCATAAAACCTTGATTGATTACTATATTGTTTAGCCATCAAGTAGGAGGCATACATTACATCACTTGATCCATCTATGTCATAGCGAATTGCTAGAGTTGAACCTGCTGTTTCCCCATCAACTTGAACTTTATCAATACTTAAATATCCAAACTCATAACCTTGCGTATCACTAAACCATCGTCCGACATATAGATTTAAAACACTAGATGGGTTTTGCTGTGCTTCGCCATACATTGCAATTTCCCCATACGAAAAGTGGTACGCGCTCATATCATCTAAAAGATCTGATGTATTATCAGAGTATCCACCAGAACCAATCCCAAAGCCTAAATACCAATTATCTGATGACTTTGCTATAGAGGACAAACTAAAACTCAAAGCGCCAATTAGTAGAGTTACTAAAGATATTCTCATATATTCTCCAAGATAAGTATAAATTTTATACGAAATAAGAACTAGTACGCACATAAATTCTTTCGCCGTGCATTATCCCTAATTTATTTAAAGTTACCAGTTTTAATTTTGCTTATAACGAGATAAGCCTGTAATCAAAGAAATTATTACAAGCGTTAGTTATACTTGAGGTTGAGCTGTGTCTAAGATATGTAAATCAGATTTTGAAACCGAATTACCAGTTACCACCAGGCCTGGTGGTAACTGGTTGGGCTAGAGATTAAGCAGAATGAAGCTTTTTAACTAACTCTAAATCTAAATAACTTTTACCGTGCGCATTACCTGCAAGCACTTTAAACGCTTGATTAGGCTCTCCCATTTGATCCAGCACTAAGGCTGCACCACTAAAATCGTCTTCAGCGGTATAACCGTTAATGGTAATAATGGTTTTTAATTTCGCGGCCAAAGACGACAAAATGCCGTTGCGTGAATCTTCAAATGCAATGCCCTGTTCTGGACGTAATTTCATTTGCGCTAACGCCCAATCATAAATATCCGGAGCCGGTTTTTTCGCTGGCACAATATCACCTGCTGCAATTACTTCAAACCAGCTGATTGAATCTGCACCCAAGGTGCTTTCCAACAACGCGGTAACGTTTTCCGGTGTGGTCGTCGTAGAAATAGCCAAACGTAAACCCGCATCGCGTGCTTCATTAATTAAACGCTCCACACCCGGGCGTAATGGGATTTTACCTTCGGCCATTAATTCAGTATAAAAACGTGTTTTAGCGGCATGTAAACCTTTAACAAAATCATCAAAGGCGTTGGGTTTGTTAAACGTGGTGTTGTATTTATCTAAATACAATTTGATACGTTCCTTACCACCGGTCACGGCCAACAAATCGCCATATAACGCTTCATCCCAGTCCCAATCCAAACCGGCCTCGGCAAACGCCAAATTAAACGCAACGCGATGACCGTCTTTTTCGGTGTCAGCTAACGTACCGTCCACATCAAACAATAATGCTTCTAATGTCGCCATAAATTTTTCCTTTGTTATTTTTGAATAAACGGATTCTGCGGCAAAAAACACATTAATTCAAGCCTTATTAAGCACTTGTTGACCACTTATTGCCCCTATAAAGGTTGTGGTAAAAATCGTAATCATGATCTTAAGTGCTTGTTGTCACCTAGTATTGCTTGTGATCAATTTAAAAAGCTGATATAAAACTCCGTCAAGTTTAAAAGCCGAGTTCCAACTCGCCTTTTCGACTTGGACAACAATAATAAAAATATTGGAGAGTTTTAATGGAACAG
>DIJW01000077.1 GCA_002421475.1 Thiomicrospira sp. UBA5634
CTGAATACGCTTACCCCAGAACAACTTGCCCTGTTTATTGGCAATAATAATGCCGACGTTTAAGCGATAACCATCCTGATCAATCACAAAAATACCCTATAACACTTAATTCAACGCAAATGCGCTCTGTTCAATAATCGCTAATAATGCCGAAAAAGCCGTACCTTTTCAATCAAAACCCATTTATTTTTTACTCAAGCGTGCACAACGGTTGTTGAATAGGTTTGATTCGTATAGCATTCGCTTAATTTTAGGCGCTAAGGAAGCAAGCATGAGTTTAGCTATTTTTGATCTCGACAACACCCTGATTGGTGGCGACAGTGATTATTTATGGGGTGAGTTTTTAGTTAACAACCAACTGATTGATGCGGATCATTACCGCCGTGAAAACGAACGATTTTACGAACAATACAAAGATGGCAGCTTAGATATTTATGAATATCAGGCGTTTTCCTTAAAACCGTTAAGTCAGCATTCGTTTAATCAACTGTTAGCTTGGCATGAAGAGTTTATGCGCCAAATGATTGAGCCAATTTTGCTGCCCAAAGCACACGCGTTGATTAGCGCGCATAAAGAACAAGGTCATCGTCCACTCATTATTACGGCCACCAACAGCTTTATCACTCGCCCGATTGGTGAAAAATTGGGGATTAATGAGTTAATTGGTACCGATCCAGAAATAGAAAATGGCCGCTTTACCGGACGCGTTGCCGGCATACCGTCCTTTCAAGGCGGTAAAGTAACGCGTTTGCACGATTGGTTAAAACAACATAATGAGAGTTTAGAAGATAGTTATTTTTATTCCGATTCCCACAATGATTTGCCATTGCTTGAATTGGTCACTCACCCGGTGGCAGTGGATGCTGATCCGCGTTTAACGGCCGTCGCGATGGAGAAAGGTTGGAAGCAGATAAGTTTGCGTGATTAACGCTAATGATAGAACTGATGACATAACAACCAGGCCTGGTGTTTCACCACCAGGCCTGGTTGTTAGTTAGTAAGAGTAAAAAAGATTAAATCCCCATCTCTTCTTTAATTTGCGCCACCCACTCGGTGACACGTTTATCAGTCAGCTCAGGCTGTTGATCTTCATCAATCGCTAAACCCACAAAAAACTCACCGTCTTCTGTTGCCGCTTTTGATTCATCATACTGATAACCGGCTGTTGGCCAATAACCGGCAGGCGTTCCACCGTTTTCCAACACCACATCATGCATCATGCCGACGGCATCAATAAAATATTCAGAATAATCTGCCTGATCACCTAAACCGAAACAAGCTACGGTTTTACCCGTAAAATCAATCGAGCGAAACTCTTCCCAAAAATCATCCCAACTGCTCTGACGTTCGCCGTAATACCAAGTCGGCTGCCCAAGCACAAGATAATTATATTTATCAAAATCAGACTTTCTCGCTGAGGCAACATCATAAACATCAACGCGATCGGCACCTAATTTTTGCTTGATCATATCTGCAACACGTTCGGTATTACCGGTATCTGTTCCGTAAAACAAGCCTATTTTTTCCATGTGCTTTCCTTTTAAACTAAGCGCTTAACTACTTTGAAGGCGCTAGACGATAAAAAACGATTTAAAAAAGTGAGACAATAATATCACAGCCAAACGATTAACCTAATTGACGAATTTTATAGACTGTTATGAATAATATTGATTGCTTCCGTTGCCGACACTTTTATATTACCTGGGAGGCGAATAAACCTCGGGGGTGTAAAGCATTTGGTTTTAAAACAGTTCAAATGCCCAGCCAAGTGGTATATGAAACCTCTGGCGCGCCTTGCCTTAAGTTTCTGCCAAAACCACAACCCGAAGCTGACGGCAAACCCAAAAAGGGCTGGATGGCTTAAACTTTCATCAGACAAACGCTGTTAACAATCGGTTTAATGCCTGCCAACTAAACAACGGCCCGGGATCTGTTTTTCGCCCCGGCGCAATCTCACTATGCCCTACTACCGGCGCGTTTGCTAAACTCGGATAAGCCTGCCGCAAAGCCAAAATGGCCTGTGCGAGAACTTCATATTGCACCGCGGTATAACAGATATCATCCGCGCCTTCGAGCTCAATCCCTATCGAAAAATCATTACAGCGTTCACGCCCATGAAAACAGGATTTTCCGGCATGCCAGGCACGTTGGTTAAAATCGACAAATTGCACAATCTCGCCGCCACGCCGAATAAACAAATGCGCCGACACCTCTAAACCGACTAATCCTTGATAATAACTGTCTTCGCGAATATTCAGTCTATTGGTAAATAAATCCTCCACCCCACGGCCACCAAACTCGTTCGGCGGCAAACTAATGCCATGCACTACAATTAATTCAGGCACTAGGCCTGGTGGTCGAGCGTCAAAGTTTGGACTGCTCAGCCAACGTGCCTGTTCTAACCGACCGGTTTGTGCGTTTACCTTCATGATTATCCTTTTGACATTAGCCCAAACCAACTCAGCTCAAGCCAGAACCCAGCGCAAATAGTGTATAATTTGCAACAATTTTGACTATTCTAAAGCAAACTATGCCGTCTTTTTTTAGCGATTTAACTGCCAATATTCAATTTGCACTGCACGAAGATGTCGGCAGCGGTGATTTAACCGCTAATTTAATCCCCTCGGATGCACAAGCTCATGCGCGTGTGATTAGTCGAGAAGCCGCCATTATCTGTGGCCGACCTTGGTTTGATGGCGTGTTTAATGCGCTTGATCCAAATCTCATTATTAAATGGCATTGTGAAGAAGGCCAACAGGTTGCGGCAGATCAGTTGTTATGCGAAATTTCCGGCAATGCGCGTGCGATTTTGACCGGCGAACGCAGTGCCCTTAATTTTTTACAGACCTTGTCAGCGACGGCCACCGCCACCGCCACTTATGTTAAGCAACTTCAAGGCACAAAAACTCAATTATTAGATACACGCAAGACCCTGCCAGGCCTGCGTTTAGCGCAAAAATATGCCGTTAAATGTGGCGGCGGCACCAACCACCGTTTTGGTTTGTATGACGCAATTTTGATTAAAGAAAATCACATTATGGCAGCCGGCAGCATCGAGGCGGCAGTGACAGAAGCCAAAAAACATGGTGTGCTGGTGGAAGTTGAAACCGAAAATTTAATCGAACTGCAACAAGCGTTAGATGCCGGTGCGGATATTATTATGCTCGACAACTTTAGTATCAAAGACATAGAAGCTGCAGTTCAACTTACACAAGGCCGCGCCAAACTTGAAGTATCCGGTAATGTTGAATGTCAGCACTTGCCGCGTTTGGCGCAAACCGGCGTTGACTTTATTTCAACCGGCGCGATTACCAAACATATCCAAGCGATTGATTTATCAATGCGTTTTAGCCTAATGTGAATTATAAAATAGACTCTATATTTCTAACTCAACCAAGACATATTAACCAAGCCTACGCTTAATTTAACCTACCATACAAAGAGCCTCGTTTTTACATGGATGCGATTCAAGAACACATTTTACTCTCGGTTGTTTTATTGCTCGGTTTAGCGGTTTTAACCGTTTCATTCGCGCGCCGACTGCATTTTCCGCCTATTTTAAGTTATATCATCGTCGGCATTATCGTTGGTCCCGGCGGTTTCAGCTTGATTCAAGAAGAAGAAAATATTCACCTGCTGGCCGAACTGGGCATTGTATTTTTATTGTTTTCTATCGGCTTAGAGTTTTCATTAGCGCAGATGTATGCGATGCGCAACTTGGTATTCGGTTTAGGCAGTTTGCAAGTATTTATCACCGGCGCTGTGATATTTTTGATTGGCCATTTATTTGGCCTCGACACTAATACAAATATCGTGATTGCCAGTGCGTTTGCACTCTCTTCCACCGCCATCGTCATAAAACAACTGACCGAACAAGGCGAAATCCAATCACGTCATGGTCGCAGCTCAGTCGGGGTGTTAATTTTTCAAGACATCATGGCCATTCCGCTGCTGATTTTAATTCCGGCATTAGCCTTAACGCAGGGTGACAGCTCTTTATCCAGCGCACTTGGTATCTCTTTCCTCAAAGGTTTGTTGGTTGTGGTGTTTATGTTTTTACTCGGCCGTTATGTTTTACGCCCGTTATTCCATGAAGTCGCTTCCGCCAAATCAACCGAACTGTTTATGCTAACCGTATTGTTGGTTGCGTTAGGCTCAGCGGCATTTACCGAAGAAATCGGTTTATCACTTACTTTAGGCGCCTTTTTAGCAGGCATGATGCTCGGCGAAACCGAATATCGCCACCAAATTGAATCCGACATTCGCCCTTTCCAAGACGTACTACTCGGCCTGTTTTTTATCACCGTCGGTATGATGATCGCGCCGTTATTAATCCTTGAAAACTTTGTCACCGTGATGTTAATTACCCTAGCGATTATTGTGATCAAAGGCGCTGTTATTTATGGATTGGTAAGATTTGTCTTTAAAAAAGGTGACGGCGTTGCTGTGCGAACCGCAGTAAGTTTAGCCCAAGTAGGCGAGTTCGGTTTGGTGTTAATGACGCTGGCGTTTAACTACAACCTGCTACCGACTGAAACCGGACAAATCCTGCTGTCGGCTGCAGTTCTCAGTATGATGGCCGCGCCGATTCTGGTCAAACTCAACGGCAAAATTGCGCTTAAATTAAGCGGTTCGGGTTATACCGCTGAACGTAAACAAATGGAAAATGTCATTGAACAAGATACTGAGTTTTTAACCAATCACGTTATTTTGTGCGGGTTCGGCCGTACCGGGCAAACCACTTCGCGTTTCTTACGTAAAGCCAACTACCCTTATGTGGCGTTAGACTTGGATATCGCGCGTATTAAAGAAGCCCAGTTGGCGGGTGAACAAGTTTATTACGGGGATGCGGCTAAAGCCGATATTTTGCATGCTTGTAAAATCGACAAAGCTAAAATTATCATCATCACTTATCACGACCACCATATTGCACTCAAAACCCTGCGCTCAATTCGTCAGTTTAACAAAGACATACCTATACTCATCCGCACACAAGATGACGCTTATTTGCAAGAATTTTTAGATGCCGGCGCCACCGAAGTTATTCCGGATATTTTCGAATCCAGCATTATGTTGGCCTCACACGTATTATTAATGCTCGGACACCCGCCTAGCCAAGTGCTGAAAGAAACACGCCAAGCACGTGAAGACCGCTATGGATTATTAGCCAGCTTTTACCCAGGCGAAACCGATATTAAATCCGGTGCGCAAACCCACGGTGGCGTTATTCATGCCGTTTCGTTAGACGAACAAGCCTATGCGATTGGTAAACGTTTAAAAGAGCTGCCGTTCGCAGAACACCAAGTGCATGTTGATGCAGTAAAACGTGGCTCTGTGCGCGGCGACAACCCGGACGAAAACACCCGTTTACGCGCTGAAGATACCGTGATTATCTCCGGCTCGGCAGAAGCAATTGAAAAAATGAACAGTATTTTAAAACAGGGTTATTAAAATTGACGCCACCAGGCCTGCTGGTCAATGTTGTTAATAATAGGTTGTTAATGCGCTGTTAAGTCTGCAACCAAATTAAGCTCGCCATGCGGCCGGTTTGGCCGTCGCGACGGTAAGAGTAAAAACGTTCGCCATCAGCGTACGAACACAAGCCTGATTGGCTAACGTTTTCAATACCTTGCAAACGTAAAATCTGCTCGGCCATTGCGGCTAAGTCTGCTAGCCATTTGTCGCCATGCGGCTGAAAATAACCTACAAACGCGGGATATTTCTCCACAAACGCCTGCCTGACTTCCTCACCCACTTCAAAAAACTTGGCTGAAATCGCCGGGCCAATCCAAGCTTGCCAGCTCTCGCTACCAAGCCTGGTGACACATTGCGCCAGACTGTTTTCAATAATGCCATCAACTAAACCTCGCCAGCCGGCATGAATCGCACAAATACGTTTACCATTTGTTAATAAAATCGGCAAACAATCGGCGGTCATTACGGCGAGCACCAGGCCTGGTTTATCCGTCCACAAAGCATCGGCAACAAGTGTTTGTTCGGGAACCTTATCAACATACAAACAATCCGTAGTATGACGTTGATCTAACCAGACAATGTTTGATTGATGAATGGTTTGCGTGAGGATTTGTCGATTTTGAACTACCGCTTGCGGGTCGTCTTGAACATGATAGGCGAGATTAAGTGAATCGTAAGGTGGCAGACTGACGCCGCCTTGGCGGCTTGTGGTAAATGCTTGAACCGAATCAACCTGCTGCCAATTCGGTTTAATGGTCACTAACTCAGTAGTCGGGGATGTCATCATCGGTGACCCATTCGACTTCCACGTCATAGTCGTAGTCGATTTCGTCATAGGCATTATTGCGGTTGGCAATAAAATCAACTTGATCGTCACGCAAAATGTCGATTAACAATCCCATATCATCCGGGATTGGTACTTTCCATTTCATAACTTTACCGCTGGTCGGGTGCGTTAAACTCAGCACGCCTGCGTGTAAGGCTTGGCGTTTAAAGTTACGTAAAATTTCAACAAACTCCGGCATCATTTGACGTGGAATACGTAGCCGTTGACCATAGACCGGATCACCCAACAACGGGAAACCCAAAGATGCCATGTGCACACGAATTTGATGTGTACGACCAGTTTCTAGGCTGACTTTTACATGCGTATGCGCACGAAATTTTTCTGCCACACGATAATGACTGACGGCCGGCTTACCACCGGTGGTGCGTACGGCCATGCGTTTACGGTCTTGCAAATGACGGCCGATCGGCTTATTAACCGTGCCGCCCGCGAGNNCGCGATCATATTCCCCACCACAATTGCGTCGTACACACGTTCCACATCGTGACGTTGTAATTGATCTACTAAATGCGTCTGGGCTTGTAAGGTTTTCGCCACCACCATTAAGCCGGAAGTGTCTTTATCCAGTCGATGCACAATGCCGGCACGCGGTACTTCACGTAATGCCGGTGCGTAATAAAGCAAGGCATTCATCACCGTACCGTCCGGATTGCCCGCACCAGGATGCACCACCAGGCCTGCCGGTTTGTTAATCACTAAAATTGCGTCATCTTCATACACCACATCCAACTCAATCGAC
>DIJW01000092.1:0-5383 GCA_002421475.1 Thiomicrospira sp. UBA5634
CAACCAAGAACAGGTCGGTTAATTTCAGCTGTAATCCGCTGACTTCACCGGCTTGGTATTTAAAAATCGTGGCGGCATCATCACCATGTAAAAATGCCATGCCAGAATCATACTCATGCATGCCGGCCTCAAATAGACCTACCACGGTTAAACGTTTAATGCGCGGTAACATACCAACTGGCGAAATTGAACCTTGCGGAGCAACCAACGTGACTTTATCCCCCAGTGAAACCCCTAAACTCTGCGCCAAATCAAAACCTAACACAATACCAAACTGACTTGATCGTAGACCACTCATGTCACCGATAACCATGTTTGCAGCCAAGTCAGAAACCTGTTGTTCATACTCCGGCAAAACCCCACGAATCATCACACCTTTAACACGTTCACCAAAAGTCAGCATACCCTGCTCCATAATGTTCGGCGCAGCGCCGATCACATCAGGATGATGTTTCACTACTTCGTACAAACCTTGCCACTGACTTAAACGCTGATGTGACTCACTGAGCGTCATGTGTGCCGTCATACCTAAAATGCGTTCACGCAATTCCTGCTGAAAGCCGTTCATAATCGACATGACAGTGATTAAGGCCATGACACCCAAGCCAATTCCAATCATGGAGGACATTGAGATAAAAGAAATAAAGCCATTACGCCGTTTAGCGCGAATATAACGCAAGCCCAATAACCATTCGAAAGGAAGTTTAAACATAGCCACCTGCTGTTTGCTGTTGTTTATTGTTTATGTTACTGACCAGCATCCGGTCGATTATTATCCGGCCGACTGAGCGGTACAAATACCGGTAAACTGTAATTTTTGTGGATCGCCAACAAACGTAACCCAAATACTACAATAATCGCGAGAACGATCGCTAATTCACGACTGGGCAAGAAATGGAATCCCAATAGCAATACACTCGCACCTAAAAATGAGGCGGTCGCATAAATTTCTTTACGGAAAATCAGCGGTACTTCACCGACCAATACATCACGAATCACCCCGCCAACCACGCCGGTCATAATACCAAACATGATCACAATCGGGTCACTGAAACCTAACTCAAACGCTTTCTGTGCGCCAATAACCGTAAATACCGCTAAACCGAGCGCATCCAACACCAACAACAAACGCATCGGCACATCAAAATAACGAGCGTACACAAACATAAAAATAGCCGAAACCACAATTAAATAAACGTACAACGTTTGCTGTGTCCAAAACACCGGCACATCCATAATCAAATCACGTAACGTACCACCACCAACAGCCGTTACCATCGCAATCACGATAGCGCCAAACAAATCCAATTGTTTGCGGCTCGCAGCCAATAAACCGGTGACCGCAAACACAACCGTACCTAACAAATCTAAATAATAAATCGCGGATAAAAATGACATACGAGCCAAACCGATATTGTAATAGTGGCGCAATTATACTCGTGGCGTTCACAAACAGCAGGATTTTTGTTCCCCCTATCCGAGAGCTTTTCGGGTTAAAATAGCGCACTTTGTTCATAATGGTTCTGTCTTGGTATGACCTCCAAAATCCCCCTGTTAGACTTCGATCCTATTTTGCTTCAGGCTACCCGTTCACATTGGGGTCCGTTGAATTTAAGTGAGCAAGCACTGGTCATCGCGCAACACACCCAGCACGCACCAGGCCTGGTGGTTGTACTCACCGCCAATACAGCGCAAGCAAATGAGCTGACAGAGCTTTTACAGTTTTTTACCTCAGACAACTTCAAAATTTTGCAATTCCCGGAATGGGAAACCTTACCTTATGATCGGTTTTCACCGCATCAAGATATTATTTCCGAACGTTTAAAAACACTGTATGAATTACCCAAAACCGGGCGAGGGTTATTGATCATTCCGATTAACACCCTATTACAGCGTTTAACTCCGCAGCGCTATATTCAACAACACACCTTAATCCTTAGAGTTGGACAACGTCTTGATCGCGAAGCATTTTTAAAACAGTTAGAAGCAAGCGGTTACCAACGCGTCAGCCAGGTGATGGAGCACGGTGAGTTTGCAGTACGTGGTGCGATTATTGACTTGTTCCCGATGGGGAGCAAACAACCGTTTCGATTGGATTTATTTGATGATGAAATCGAAACATTACGCATCTTTGACCCGGACAACCAACTCACCCAAGGTCAAATTGAGTCAATTGAGTTATTACCGGCCAAAGAATACGACTTTAGCGCCGAAGGCATTGCACAGTTTCGCCAAAGTTTCCGTGACGCTTTTGGCGCCGAATCTCGCAACAGCGCTGTATATAAACAGGTAAGTGACAGTGAAAACATTGGTGGTCTAGAATATTACTTACCGCTTTTTCACCCAGAAACGGCGACTTTATTTGACTATTTACCGCCCGACACCCTATTTTTTGATCATGCAGATTTACAACAAGCTATCCAGCAAAACTGGCATGATTTTGATGAACGTTACCAAATCGGCCGACACAACCCAGACCATCCTTTATTATCGCCGACACAACTTATTCTCAGCGAAGACGAATTATTTTCCCAACTCAAAAACTTCCACCGCATTAGTTTGCACGACGGTCAAAACCTACCATCTAAACTTAATGCACGTTTTGACACCTTAACCTTGCCTGATTTAACCGTCGCCAGTCACAGCGATTACCCGTTAGCAAAACTCACTGCATTCTTAGATCGCTATAAAGGCCAAGTTATATTTTGTGCCGAAAGTTTAGGTCGTCGTGAAACCCTGCTCAATCTGCTTGGCAAACAACATATTCATCCGCAAATATTTGACCGCTGGCAACAAGCTAAACAAGCCAAAGTCAGCGCAAAACAACCAGGCCTGGTAGTTGGGCCTTTACAACAATCCATCCACACCCCAGATTTCAGTTTTATTGCCGAAGCCGCGTTACTTGGCCAAACAGTCATTCAAAAACGCCGGCGTAAACCCAAACACAGTCAATTTGACCAAGCAATCAGTCATCTGGTTGAGCTCGAAATCGGCAGTCCGATCGTGCATATTGAACACGGTGTCGGGCGTTATCTCGGTTTACAACGCCTTGCAATTCAAGGTGAAACCCGCGAATTTTTAATGATTCAATATGCCGGTGAAGACAAACTGTATGTACCGGTCACATCACTGCACCTGATTAGCCGCTACAGCGGTGCCAGCCCTGAAACTGCGCCACTTCACAAACTGGGCACCGATAAATGGGACAAAGCCAAACGCCGCGCGGCAGAAAAAGTACGCGATGTCGCGGCTGAATTATTGGATATTTACGCCCAACGTGAAGCGAAGCCCGGCTTTGCTTACAACCTGACCGAAGATGCTTATGCGCAATTTGCCAGCGGGTTTCCATTCGAAACCACAGAAGACCAACAAAATACGATTGACGCGGTTATTGCTGACCTCAAAGCGCCGCGACCAATGGATCGTTTGGTCTGTGGTGACGTTGGCTTCGGTAAAACCGAAGTGGCAATGCGTGCGGCCTTTGTTGCGGCCTATGCCGGCAAACAAGTAGCAGTACTTGTTCCTACTACCTTGCTGGCACAACAACATTACGAAAACTTCAAAGACCGTTTTGCCGATTGGCCGATTCGCATCGAAGCCTTATCGCGTTTTCAAACCACCAAAGAACAAAACGACGTGTTGCAAGCCTTGGCTGATAACAAAGTCGATATTATTATTGGCACACACAAACTGATTCAAAAAGACGTTCAATTTGCCAATCTCGGCCTCATTATTATTGATGAAGAACATCGTTTTGGTGTCCGTCAGAAAGAACAGTTGAAAAAACTGCGCGCTGAAGTCGACATCCTCACCATGACCGCCACACCAATTCCGCGCACACTGAATATGGCGATGAATGATTTACGTGATTTATCTATCATTGCAACCGCACCGGCTAAACGTTTGGCCGTGCAAACTTTTGTGCAAGAATGGAATACCGACACCGTGCGCGAAGCCTGTTTACGTGAATTGCGCCGTGGCGGACAAGTTTATCTGCTGTTTAACCAAGTTGATAAAATTGAACGTATGGCTGAAGAAATGAGTGCGTTATTACCAGAGGCGCGAGTAGGTATTGCACACGGTCAAATGCACGAACGTGAACTCGAACGTGTCATGCAAGATTTTTATCACCGCCGTTTTAATATCTTGGTTTGTACCACAATCATTGAAACCGGTATTGATGTCCCCACCGCCAACACCATCCTCATCCATCGGGCTGACAAGTTTGGTTTAGCTCAGCTGCATCAGTTACGTGGCCGTGTTGGCCGTTCACACCATAAAGCCTATGCTTATTTATTTACCGGCGACAAAGCAACGATCACGGATGATGCGCATAAACGACTCGATGCCATCGCCAAACATGACACCCTTGGTGCCGGTTTCATACTTGCCAGCCATGACCTTGAAATTCGTGGTGCGGGTGAATTACTGGGCGAAGGCCAATCCGGTCAAATTCACGAAATCGGTTTTGGTTTATATAGCGAACTGTTAGAACGTGCAGTTAAAGCGTTAAAGTCCGGTAAACAGCCTGAACTCAACACCTCACTAGACATGGGTTGTGAGGTTGACCTTGGCGTCGCTGCACTCATCCCGGAAGACTACTTGCCTGACATTCACAGTCGATTAGTGTTCTACAAACGCATTGCCAGCGCCGCCGATGATGACGCCTTACACGAACTCGAAGTCGAAATGATCGACCGCTTTGGTTTATTGCCACAACAGGTCAAAAACCTGTTCAGCGTAACGCGCATAAAATTACGCGCCGAACCGTTGGGGGTTAAAAAAATTGACGCGGGCGCAACGGAATTACGTATTCAATTTAACAATCAGCCGGATATTGACCCAGTCAAACTGATTCAGCTAATTCAACGTTATCCAAAACGTTTTCAGTTAAAAGGTCAGACCGAACTAAAAGTTTTCGATACAATGCCTGACAGCGATGCACGTATCAAAGTGATACACTTTACCCTTGAAAATATTATGCTTACCGCTAAATAAGACAGCTAAAAGGTTTATAAGCTATGAAGAATTTTGCTTTGCTGATGTGTGCCCTACTGAGTTTTGCACTCCCGTTGTCGGCACCTGCACAAACTGAGCAAAAGCCTGCGCCACTCGTTCAAATCGAAGTCATTATCTTCCAAAGTTTGGCCTTGCGCGGATGGACAGAAGAGTTCTGGCCGGATAGTCCAGAATTGCCGAATGTTGATGGTGCTACCTTTTTCAACAGTAAAGATAATTATGCAAAACGTTTGCCAACAGAATCTTTGACCCTGCATGAAGAGATCGCCAAAATGACCCCGGAAAAAGGCTATGAGGTGTTAGCTCACTTTGGCTGGCAACAGCCCTCCTTACCACGTGACCAAGCCTTACCGATTCTACTGGA
>DIJW01000092.1:5402-12733 GCA_002421475.1 Thiomicrospira sp. UBA5634
ATTTATACGGTAGCGTGCGTATGTACCAAGAAAGGTTCGCACATATTGAAGTTGATTTAGAACTCGATAGAACGATTCCGCAAGCGATCCGTGAACGGTTTGCAGAACATCAACAAGAAGATGTCGACTGGATGACAGAGGGTTGGCGTTTTCCGCTAAAGGAAGCACGACGTGTGCGTTTTGGACAGTTGCATTATCTTGACCACCCAATCTACGGGGTGCTAATTAAAGTTGAACAGGTCAAAAAATAACCACCACCAGGCCTGGTGGTGGGTTTAGAACGGTTACATCTTAATGTTTACGTGATTCCGGTAAAATCAGATTCAACTCTAATACTTCAAAGCCATTGTCTTCATCAATCGAAATCTGCAGATTTTCATCATCAATATCCACATACTTGGCAATAACCGCTAGAATCTCATCGCGCATTTTCGCCAAATAAACCGGCGCTTTGGCTTGTGAACGCTCATGAGCCAACAGAATCTGTAACCGATCTTTCGCTTGTTTAGCCGAGTTTTTTTTATTCTGTCCTAAAAGATAATCTATTAATGCCATGGCTTATTTCCCGAACAATTTCTTAAACAAGCTCTTATGTTCAACTGTTAAAAAGCGTTGCGGTTTATCTTCACCTAAAAAACGATCCACTATGTCTTTATAGGCTTCTGATGCATTGACACCTTCATACATAATCACCGGTGTACCGGCATTAGATGCCTGCAGAACTTCTTCAGCTTCCGGCACAATCCCAAGCAATTTCACACTTAATAACTCGACAACATCCTGCATTGCCAACATCTCGCCGGCCGCAACGCGTTCAGGGTTATAACGTGTCAAAATCAAATGCTCAACAATCGGTGTATCGCCTTCTTCTGCCCTTTTTGACTTAGCTTGCAAAATACCCAAAATACGGTCTGAGTCACGAACAGATGACACTTCAGGATTGGTTACAATCACCGCTTCATCAGCATAATACAACGCTAATTGAGCACCTTTTTCAATCCCGGCTGGCGAATCGCAAATGATAAAATCAAACCCGTCCGCTTTCAAATCATCAATAACCTTGCCGACACCTTCTTTGGTTAACGCATCTTTATCGCGGGTTTGTGAAGCAGCCAACACGAATAAATTCGGCACTTTTTTATCTTTGATCAAGGCCTGTTTTAAACTCGCTTCACCTTGCACAACATTAACGAAGTCATACACAACACGGCGCTCACAGCCCATAATTAAATCTAAATTACGTAAACCGACATCAAAGTCAATCACCGCGACCTTGTAGCCTTTTAATGCTAAACCGGCTGAAAAACTTGCACTGGTTGTTGTTTTACCAACGCCACCTTTACCTGAGGTTACGACTATGACACGCGCCACGTTGACTCCTTGCGATCCGAAAATTGAATCTTATTATAATATGAATAATTACACTAATTTATGGAAAACTAACCGATCGTTATCTAAACGAACTTCAACCAAACCCTGCTTAAATTCTGGCTTAAAATCTTCAGCCATCTGGTAAAACCCGGCAATACATACCAGTTCAGCATCTAATTTTTGTGCATAAATACGAGCTTCGGTATTACCTGAATTTCCCGCAAATACCTTGCCTTTTACACTGCCGTACACATGCACATGACCATCGGCAACCACCTCAGCGCCCGGATTAATCGAACCTCTAATCACCAGATCACGCCCTTGTGCGTAGACCTGTTGCCCTGAACGCACCGCGCCTTCAATAAACAGCGCGCCTTGGGATGCAGGTTCAGTGATTTTTTCGGCTCGATTTTCAGCTTTTTTTACCGGATCAAACACGGCCAATCCGGCATAACTTGCTTGCTCTCGCATACTTACATTCGCGGTACGCAAACCAATCGGCATCATTTGTTTTTGATGTAAAAACTCGACCAATAACGCCAAGAAAGTAGCATCTAAAGCATCCACTTCCGGCTCAATCACCACCGCTAAACCGATAAAAAACTCCGGCGCTTGGGCTATTTTTTGCTCAAGGTTTTTTTTAACCTGTTTGATTTCATCGCTATACACTTTTAATACGGATAACGATAAAACCGAACCTTTTAATTCAATAACTTTGCCCATACAAGCACGACCTTCGCCAAGCGATGTAAAACTAATAACGCACTATTTTAGCACTAAAGCACGGTTGAAGAACTCTCGCACCGTCTGATCATGACGTTCAATACCACTAAAGCGATGATTACCACCCGCCTCGACAATCTGCTGCGCCTGCGGCAAATAATCCAACGCTAACTGTGGATCAAGCACCTCATCCGCCAGCTGCTGCAATAACAATAAACGTTTCTGCAACGCCTCATCAGCATTACTCACCCGAAACGCCGCCAACCGACTTAACTGCTCCGTCTGCCACTGAAATCGACCACTATCATTTACCGTCTGAGCATTTAAATCCTGATCCCAAGGCGGAATTGCCGGGTTAATTAATACCGCTGGAACCGCATAACGTTGGGCCAAATAAATCGCAAAAAAACCACCTAATGACGAACCAATCAATCCCACTGGTTCATGTTTTAAAAATGAAGCCACCAACCCCTCAAGTGTATGCATCGCTAACCGCGACTCTGCCGATAAGGTCGGGGCAATAAATCCTTGATCCGCAAATAACTTCTCATAATGACGCGCTTTGTCGCTCAAACCGCTTGAGCCATAGCCGTGGATGTAAATAATCATCTAAA
This sequence comes from Thiomicrospira sp. UBA5634, assembly GCA_002421475.1. Classification (GTDB taxonomy): domain Bacteria; phylum Pseudomonadota; class Gammaproteobacteria; order Thiomicrospirales; family Thiomicrospiraceae; genus Thiomicrospira. The sequence continues at coordinate 8,111 of DIJW01000092.1, forward strand.
TTTAATCCGCCAAATCCAATAAAGCATTATAACCAGGCCTGGTGATCAAATGAATGCTAATGACTCATCACTGGTAGACGCCGCGTAATTAACAACCCGCCTAATAGAATCGGAACAACCCCTAACATTTGTTGCAAACTCGGCGTTTCGTTTAACAACCAATACGCCAATAACAACGTAAACAACGGACTTAAAGCCGCCAGTGCGCTGGTTTTAGTAATCGAAATACGATGTATTGCCTCAATCCAAAGCAATTTACTAAAACCCATAATCAGCAAATCCACTAATAACAGCGGCAACCAGGCCTGCTGTAACATTGCCAAACTGGGTACACCCTCAAAACTCAATGCCAACAACCATAAGAACGGCAACGCAAACAAATTGCGAAATGCCAATAACGTCACGGCATCGACTTGTTTACGCGCACGTTGCTGATAACGATTTGCAAACGGCGCAATTGCAGCTGCGGCAAGAATCAATACATCGCCCACATTCAAACTAAACTCTTCTGGAAACAGTACCATTAAAGCGCCGACGGTCATTAATAATGCACCAAAACTATGCCACAAACTCATAGGTTCACGACCCAGCACATTAAAATACAGGTAAGAAAATAACACCTGCAGGAATAAAATCACCGCCATATTACCCGCAGTGGTGTATTGCAACCCCAGAAACACCAAGACAAACAAGGTTGTGATTCCCAAGGCCGACATTAATAGATTCCGGCGCGCATCGCGATCTAACAAACCGGATAAACGTCGTTGATAAGCCAAAATAACAATGAAAAACAAACTTGCCAAACCGGTGGCCAACGCATAGGTCGTTAAGGCACCAAATAACGCCACCAAACCCAGCGCTAAAATCGGAAACCAAGCATCAATAAAGGTCAATGATAAAACTGAAAGCTCACCTTGGCGTTGTTCCGAGAGTCTTGACCACAACATAAACAGCCTTTTCGTGAAAAAATTAACAGAATATGTCTAACAGGATTAGATAAATTGGGAGTGAACTCATAGTTTTTTGAGTCAGCCTAGTTTCCTAAATATCTAATGCCTTGTCTAGTAGATCCTCAGCGCCATAAACTCCGGTACGAAGTGCCGTAATTGAGCCCCACACTGAGTTTTACATTGGCAGCATCATCCCGACGAACCTCGGAAAGAGCTTCAAAGATAAATCAATAGCGCAGGCATCAAGGGGTGAAGTGGTGTTTTAAAACGAAATGTATGATAACCGAGCACCCCCCAACAGCTAACAAGAAACCGCTTAAACACTGACTCGTAGAGCTCGGCGAGTTGATTTCATAGCCGTGCGAGTGTGGAATATTTTTCACTCCAATCTACTAATCACAGCGACTTGCTACTCTCAATTTTTTGACCTCGAGCTGATGCATCGACAGGGATTTAGAAGTTGTTGGAACGCGTTGATATGATATGAAAAAGCCTGAATCCTCGCTAGTTATGCTGTTTGTTCGCACACTCATTATAACTACTTAAACTCAGGCTTTATCATTTATCCCAAACTGTGAAACTGTGGGACAGCATTCCCTGTCGGGGCCTTTTTATTATTTGGCAGAAGACAGTTGAGCTTTTTCAAGATTCCATTTGGAATTGAATTTTTCTCTAAATGCAATTTGCGCTTCATCCAGATCTTTCTGAGTTAGCTCTACATCTTTAATCTTGAAAAACTCATCACGATCAAAGGTTATATTGCCAACGTAGACTGCATTTGCCTTATTACTATGTGAAACTTTTACGCCGCCATCAATTGTATACATCATGGTTTCAATGTTCCCACTGCTAAAACTGGTATAGAACCAACCACCGAGTATATTCAAGGGTTTATCTTTCTTCCAGGTGAAAAACGCATAATCTCCTTCCACCACGACAACAGTGTCATCCATATCCCGCACCGAATGCCCAGCTTCCAATGTATAATATGTATCCGAAGCTTTTAAATAAAACAACTTATATACCACATCCTTCTCAACCCCCAGCGTCAACATGCTTTTCATGCGTATTTCTTCTTTGGAGATATGTGGATTTAACGAAACCTTAACGACATACACCATCTCATCTGACTTAACTTCACTCAGGTCTTTTAGTTGCGTCTGTGCACAACCAGACAAGAACAACATACCCAGTAAAACGACGACGAGATTAAGCTTAATCAAATACTTCATATAGATTCCTTCCTATTTAAGAGAACTGATGCGTTTAGCAATAATATTTTCCCACTTCGTTCCCTTAGTATGTTGAAGCAGTTTTTGCAATGCCTCTTTTTCACTAGGAGTATTGGAAACTACGGTTTCATATTTATTTACACCAAAAATTCCACCTTTCTTCACCAAGACTATTTTATACGAACCCATATAGTACAAGCCTGGTTCAGTGGTTTTAAATTGCAACCGCTTGAACTCAGGATTTTTATTTATATCTGGAAAGTTCCAGGTCCAGGTTGCATCTGCAAGAAACCCTTTTGCGGGGCCACCCAGACTCTCCATTGTGTATGAACCTACAGCGGGTAGATTTTCCAAGTAGAACATACCTTTGTTATTTGTTCTTACCTCTAACAACGGTTCATCAATTATAGGCCGCACTTGTTTTAAGTACCCCCATTTTGCAACAAACGGCGCATCGGTATCATCCATATAACCAAATACCAAAACTGAATTTGCGTCATCCTGATCACTTACGTTTTTACTTTTAGCAAAGTGAAAACTACTACATCCGCTTAATACACTTATCAACAGCAACATGAATAGTGGCTTAGCCACAATACCGGCTCGTAAAATCATTACTATACCTCTTTAGTTTATTAATACCATTTTTTACATTAAACGTATATTTTATCCAAAAAAATTACGAGTCCATTATTAACAATAGCTCGTAGATCAGTACACAAGATCACAAATCATATTTATGTGAATTTGTTACCGTAACTTTAAATCTGCATTGATTAGCCTAACTATTTACATAGCCAGCGCCTGTATATGTGTTATTTTAAATCCAATTGAATCTACAATTATGAAATTGGTGAATAACACACACTTTTTATCAAGGTTGATTATATTTTACCAAACTGATTTATTCAATCCGTTTATAGACCAGAGAAATATGTTCTATAAACCTAAAAAGACGCACGAAAAAGAGTCTAGAAAAACGTGAAAAAGCACAACTTGAAATTCCGGCCCAAGTGAACCACACCTGGGCACTCAATTTTATACTTATTTATTCTTGTAAGTAGCTACCGTATTGATTATCTTCTTTTTGAGAGTCAGTAGCCCACCAGATAATTAACAGAATTATTCCTATAATTGTCAGCGTTAATAACTGCCACCAACCGCTCTTTCCAATATCATGAAGTCTCCGAGAGCCTGCTGCAAACACTGGGAAACCGAACACAAGAGTTACAAGGTTAATCATTATGCTCGCCATTACAGGATCTTCCGGCATGGTAAAAACAAAAACAACTGAAGCCCCCCAACTGATAAGAATTGTAAATAAGTAAAACCACCAAAACTCACTTCTTCCCGCTCTTCCTGAAAAGGTAAAATATTTCGCCATACAAGTAGAAATCGCTTGACTAAACCCCATAAAAGTTCCTTAAGTTTAATTGTAGTTTTGATACTAAAAAATATAACTTCGTTGTAGAAGCAGCGTCTCGAATAAGCACTTTAACTAAGCAAATTATTAAAAGATAATTAAATTATTTTTTAACTAAATAATATTTATCTATGGCTAAACATTATCGTAAGTTTAAAGTCGAGTGACAATTGAAAATTTAAAGTGATAGACCTGAAAGGGATAAAACGTTTTTTATGAAAAAAGCACTTAATTATATCTTTTAAACCAAAGCTATATAATCTACCTTAATTAGATTTTAAATCCATATACTAATTTGATATTTCCGCTACACAAGTTAGCATGAAGCTTTTATTGATAGATATTACTCTTTCCTGTAAATATCAAGACTTAACTTTAATAAGAAAATTTTGAATGGGACTGGAAAGCGTTGAAACTAAAAAATTTTATTGAAAATATTTTACGAGAAAATTCTACTTTTAACGCCGTTTATTAGAAGAGGGGATTACAGGTCAATCCAATTTTTTGCTTCTTTAAATTCCAAAAAGATGAACGTTAAGCTTTACTCATAGAGTTCACTTGCTGTATTTGCGGCAATTTAATTAACACAGGCTGATCATCAACATTATTCATAACTGTTTTCAACTAATAGAAAACCTTACTGGCAAACGATGTTGCATGCTTTTATTCAATGCTATCGAATACTTAAGTTGATATCTATCGGTTTTTTAATTTATCTGAAATGCAAAAAAGGCAGAAAATTTGAGGGTATCTAGGAAGTGCTTAAAACGAAAAAAGTTAAATCAATGAGTTACACAATATAGATGGTGCCCAGGGCCGGAGTCGAACCGGCACGGGGTTTCCCCCGAGGGATTTTAAGTCCCTTGNNGTCTACCAATTTCGCCACCTGGGCGGTGACTTGTACAACTTTATTACTATGGAGGCAGAGCCCGGAATCGAACCGAGATCCACGGATTTGCAATCCGCTGTATAGCCATTCTACCACTCTGCCATATTTGGAGCGGGAAACGAGACTCGA
>DIJW01000141.1 GCA_002421475.1 Thiomicrospira sp. UBA5634
CCCCGCCCCAAGCCTTAAATAATTGCGGCAACAACGACCAGGCCTGGTCGCCAAATCATGGTTTCTTAACAGGCTGCTTTCGTTTTTTGGGCTTCGGCTTGCCCCCCATGACCTGATCGATAAACTGGCTACACACCAACATATTTGCCGCATAACCTTCCGGCAAAGGATTGCCGGAATCTGCGGCCAATTTTTCAGCTAACGCTATTTGTCTTTCCGATGGTGCCTTGCTTGCCATGGATGCATTTATGCCAGCCTGCTTGTTTTTATCAATCCATGCCGATAATTTAACAGCGCTATGTTTAACTTCATCGGGAAGTTCAATATGAGCTTTGTCAGCGATTCCCTGTGCGTAATCAACTTGCTTGTCACTCGGCTTAAAGCTTAGTTTGTAGGCCTTGGCGTTCTTTTCCATAAAAGCGGAAACTTCGCGACCGCTTTCCAAGTTCACGGAACTAATATCCAGCCCGAGTGAATCAGCAATTTTATTGGCATATTCTAGTTGTTTTTCACTTGGCTTATAATCGCGAGCTTCAGATGGCAAGAAAAAATCAGAGCCATCACCACTATAACCAAGATGATTTCTCAAATCATTTAACACCGTATCGAACACACGACTTACCACGGCCTGGTAATTATCTTGGCCGTTAGATATCGCATCCATTTGTTCTTCGATATCCGAGGTAAACGAATACTCCATAAACCCAAACCCATCGAGCGCTTTACGAAGAACCTGACCCGTTTCAGTCGGCACAAACTTTTTCTTATCAATTGCAACATAACCCCGCGCCTTGATGTTCTTGATAATAGCCGCCCATGTTGATGGACGACCAATACCAAGTCGCTCCAACTCTTTTAGAAGCGATACTTCATCAAATAGGCCTGGTGCTTTAGTTTTTTGATCTTTGACAACACCTTCTATCACATTGAGTATAGAACCTTCAGATATCGATGGTAGGATTTGATCATCGCCAGCGCCGGCAAGAACCATAAAACCTTTATCTAGCACAATTGAGCCTTTGGCCAAATATTCAAATCGACCATCAACAGACTGGAGCATGATGGTTGTTTTTTTCAACTTGGCTGGCTTGAGCTGGCAAATTAAAGTTTGTTCATGAATAAGCTTATAAAGCTTGGCGGCACCATCAGAAACACCCGATACTGATTCAGTATCAATATGCGTTGGTCGAATCGCTTCATGCGCTTCTTGAGCGTTTTTAGCCTTGGCTGAAAACACATTGGGTTTATCGGGTAAAGGCAACCCTTTATTTAGTGCATAAGATCGAATTTCCGCAATCGCTTCAGGAGCCAGTTCAACGCTATCTGTACGATGATAAGTAATCGCCGAGGCCTCGTAAAGTTCTTGAGCGAACTTCATAACGGCATCCGTATCGATTCCAAGCACCTTAACTGCTACTTGCTGCATGGTTGATGTTGTAAAAGGGGCGGGTGGGGCTTTAGTGCTTTCCTTGGACTCAACCGATACAACTTTGACTTGCCCAACCTGAGATGCGCTAACAGCTAAATTACGATCAAAATTATAACTTTCACCGGGCTTATGGAAAGGCTTTGTGTTCCAATCTGCGGTAAACCCATCAAATTTTAAGTTCGCGCCATAATAATCTTGTGAGACAAATGCTTTATTATCATTAAATCGGTCAGTGATTAGCCGAACAGCTATGGATTGTACGCGCCCGGCAGATAAACGCATTTGAACCGCACGAGACACCGATGGAGAGACAGTATAGCCAACTAGACGATCAAGTGCGCGCCGCGCTTCTTGGGCGCGAACCAGATTGATATTCAAGCGCTCAGGCGCAGACAATGCTTTAATTATTGCGTCTTTAGTTATTGCATTGTACTTAACTCGATAAATCTGATCTGGTGGAATTTTAAGCATGACCGCCAAATGCCAAGCAATCGCTTCACCCTCCCGATCCAAGTCCGTTGCCAGATAAATTCTATCCGCGCGTTCTGCCAGTGCCTTGAGTTTTGAATATACACCTTTGCCTTTATCGGTAAGTTGATATTTTATTTTCCAGCTATCAAACTCAATTCCCATGTCATTAAGAGGTAGGTCTCTAATATGACCAACAGACGCTTCAACCTTAAAATCAGAACCCAGAAAGCTCTGTATTTTTTTAATCTTACCAGGTGATTCAACAATAAATAAATTCATAACGTGCTCCTTAAATAAAAAGCGCCCAATAAAGGGCGCAAGCGGGGGTTACTACTGAGGATAAAATTATGGTTGAATATATGCTGGCATATAATCATTGAGGTCCGGCAATTGATCTTCATTGCTTGGGTACTGTGTAGCTGGTTGAACTGGCGGTAAAGTTTGTTTTGTAGTACGTTGAGGTGCCTTCATTTCTACCGACTCAATACGGTTAAGCTTTAATTTAACATCAGAAGGAGAGCAGCTGATTGCGCGACTTACGTCAGTTTCGCCACCATCCTTGGTGTACAAGCCTGCCTTAAATGCCCCGGCAACTTCAATACGCATACCTTTTTTAAGCACTTTAAGTGCATCGAGTGCTTGAGGTTGATCTCGTGGAGCCCAAACGGTTACGTTGTATGCCGCTTGAGAGTCTTCGCGAGCCTCAAGGCCGCCTTCACCGTTCTTCCATTCTTCAGTGACTAGGAAGATTTCGCATAAGTTGTATTCACCGCTTTTAAATGTTGGGGTTGTGGCGATATTGCCGGTAACTGTAATCATTTGGTTTGCCATGGTTTTGTTTCCTTAAATGAATGTGAATTTAGGACTCATAATCATTAAAACTGAAAATAAGGGGTGACAACGCCATTACAAAAATCAAAAAACATTACTTAAAATTGGTATTGACCCTCATAAATGCTTAACAAAGTTTGGCAGCTTTCGCCACACCTCAAATTCTTCAATATAATTTTCAATGCGCCTTGCTTCCGTGAAGGTATATGACAAAGCATAGTTAAGATGTGTCCGCTTAAAATCAAATTCGACAATTTTTTGTAACAAAGCCGGATCATCACTCAAAACATTTTTCAATAATCCTAAAACCTCGGGCGTTAATAAAGCGTAGGATCGAGCTCTATCGCCAAAATTAAACAGCTTTGCACCCGACAATCGCCATTTAAGAATCTTAGGCGTATTGGATGAAGCGCGGTGAAGGTAAACAGGGGAGGTTTTTCCGCGCACCAAATCATTAAATGCATCTAAAAGCTGTCTCGCTTCATTCGACAATCGTTCATATTTAGCTTCTAACATTGATTGTTTTAACTTGGCATCTCGAATACCGGAGAAAGGTAGCCCTAACGTATCACGCCATTGATTTAAAACACTATTATCCATAAGACGACACCATAATTAACATACCTTAATCATACCCAAACCAATTATCCGCGATGCTAAATGGAAAAATCCCAAATTAACTTTTGAATTAATCGCAAATCAATAACTGTGCACAGCTATTGATAATAATAACCAACCGCAACAACTGTACACAGTGTGTACAGTTGTTGCGAATCATTCTCGTGAACTTTATAAACCACCAGATTCCCACGAATCGTTCACCCACTGCGCGCCATCCATCCGCGCGGTGGGTGAACAGACCAATATAGAACATCCACTGGTAAGGGAGTCCTCCCTTACCCTTAAGGGCTTTATAGGAGCTCCGACCACCACGGTGAAAATTTTCGTTCACGACGGTGGTCGATCGCGTTCACCAGATATATTTGAGGCATACCTATAAACAAAAAAGCCCCAGATAGCTGAGGCAAGACGAGGTGTGGTAGAAAAGTTGAGGCATGTTAAATATGGTGTCAAGAGGTGATTTTGAGCCAGGTTTTTAGAGAATAATCTAGCATCCGTATTGCAGCAGTAAAACCAAGAAGCAGGGTGCATACACTGGTGGAATAGATTGTCGCAATCATAATTTGGATTTAAGTTGAACCAATTTACCTAAATACTCAAATTAGTCATAGCAGCAATTCTTTTCCCCTCCTGTACCACATAAACTGTTTGCTGTGTGCCTGGAACAATAACGGATAATTTTCCTTTATTGAACCCACGCTTCGCTTCACGAAACTGAGCACCGGTCACTCGCATTACACCAGTTTGTACAGATTCCGCTTCATATAATCGAAAGTTCTCAGGTAGCGGCTTCATCTTTTTCAAAGCCGCCTTTCCAAATTCAGTATCAGCGAAATAATCAACAACCATATCACCAGACATAAAAACCTCCTTTAAGATTTTTTTGCACCAAACCCAAAAATCTTGACTGATTTTCTTGGCATGTGCTCTGGGACAAACTTGCCGGATTTAATGTCGTCAGGTAGCTCTCCCAGTTTTGAAATAGCGTCTTTATAACGTGCGTTATTTTCTTCAACATCCTCAACTGTCACGCCAGTCGGTTTAAAACCACGCAGCCCAAGCAATACAGCCTGTAACGATCCAGCAATATTTTTTCTATACTGCTCAAACTCTGCGGGGTTGATAATGGCAATATGCCTCAAGGTGATAAGGTTGGCGATCAAGTGGTCGACATCAATTAAACGATAAACAATTAAATACATATAAGGTGTCGCATAACTGACATCAACGGTGACGGGATCAGTTGCCTCAGATTTTGATAAATCTATTCGATCAGCTACCTTGGACTTCAACCCATCAAGTTCTTGTTGGACTCGAGCAAAGTCTGCCTCAGAATTTTTAAGGTTTTTTTCTAACTTCTGAATCCACCACTGTGCATAGAGATCACCAGACAATGCTGATCCCCAAATATTTCGGAGCATGGTGCCGTAAATAGCCAGGCCTGGTATGTCCTTAATGCCATTTTCCGGATCGGCACGTCGACCTTTAAAAATCTTTAAGGCTTCTTTAGTGTGGAGGGTCAGTGTTTTTTCAGTAATAATTGTGCCGGGATCTTCAAGTTCAACGGTATGAGGTTTTTTGTTATTTACTGCTGATGCCTTACGGACAGGGCGAGCTGATTTCTGTGGTTCTTTGGTCATAATGCTCTCCTTTAAGAGTTATTCATGACCAATTTTCACATTAAGTAAAAGGAGTGGTGGTAATTAGAAAAATATTACTTTTGCACTTGGTATTAAATCTGAAAAAAACAGAAGCAATACAGCCGGTAAAGCTATAAAAGGCCCGAAAGGAAACTGTAACTCGTTGTCATTTTTCTTCATAAACCGGTAAGCCATGATAAAGAGAAGGCTTGTAATAGAAGCAATAATAATGATCGTAGGAAGTGATTGAATTCCAAACCATGCACCCATCGCTGCCAATAGTTTAAAGTCACCATAGCCAAGCCCATCTTTACCTGTGGCAATTTTAAATCCATGAAAAATCAACCACAGTAATAAATAACCGGCAACCGCTCCATAAACTCCAGACTCCAGACTTGTAAAATACCCTTGAGTATTTACTAATAAACCAAACCAGAGTAAAGGCAAACTAAGCACATCAAGTATTAGTTTTTGCTCAAAATCAATAACTGCAATGGCGATAAGCCACAAAAGTAAGATGCTGGCTAAAAAAGCTTCAACCGAAAATCCGAAATACCAGAAACTAGCTCCGCATACCGCTCCGCTTAACATCTCGATGATTGGATACCTCCAGTGAATCTTGTTTCCACAGCTTGTGCAGCGAGCTTTTGAAACAATCCAGCTAAACAGCGGGATCAAACGATACCAATAGATGGGCTCGTCACATCGTGGGCAGTGTGATCGCTTAACAGATAGACCTTCAATAATAGGTTTTCCTTCCATTACCAGGCCTGGCAGACGATAAGTTAGCATTGTTTAAAAACTGCCTAAAATTAACCCATAGACAATTGCGAGTAAAATCACCATAATCATTTCCCTTTGAAGTAAATTGAATTAATTTGACCCGCCTTCAGTCAGGCCTTCGGCTTTTTCAAACGTTCGGGTTTTTTGGCCCCTGGCGGGGCCAGGCCTACCCTCCGTTCGCTTTGCTCACTGCGCCCCGACGCGAACATGTAATGTTGAGCAATACGAAAAGACTTTAAAACTAAATAGCCAGGCCGCCCTAACGGTCGGCACGTCGGCCTAAAAATGGCGCGGCTACCGCCGCCGCTTATTTGTCCGCCTATCGGCGGTATAAATGGAGCCGCTTCGCGGCCATTTAAGTCCCCGCCGGGCGCTGTTATCTGATGTACAGCCTAATTAACATTTGATCGGTTGCGGGTAAACAAGCTCCGTATTGAAATGACGTCATCACTGGTGCGCTCAGTTTCAGTTAATAGATGTTTGTACTTGGCCACTGTTTGGCGGGTTAGGCCGGATGTTTTGGCCACTTGTTGGATAGTGGTTGTCTTCCCGGCCTGTTTAAGATTGTTGTAGGCCGCTGAAATGCGTGCCTGGGTTGAGATCTTGCGAAGATCGTGTGTTCGCTTGGCAGCGATGCCTTGCTTTGTTTTTGTATCAAGGGATTCCGGTAGTTGCATCACGCCTCTATTTTTTGCGCCGGTGCCGGTATATCTGTCCCACGTCCAGCTGGCGACAGACTTAGCTGTAGAGCGCACCTGAGCCAATGTTAAATCGCTTGTAAACCCCATTTGCTTGAAGTTGTTGCAGCCGGTTGCGTAGTCTTCAATATCTTGTTTAAACGCGCGAAAGCAGCCATGACTTTTTGCATCAGCGGCAATAGAGTAGGCGTAATGACGGACGCGCTCAAACAACATACAGTGACGAGAGTGAGAGACAGAGTCGAGATCAGGTTCTTTTTGAAAAGGTTTTACTTCCAAGTCTAGGAAGCATGCTAAATCGCCAAGTTCATAGACCTTGTTATGAATTTCGGTTGTCTGCCACCATGGGTGTCCTGGTGTTTTGGCCACGGGTCCAGAGTAGGCGATATCCGCGTTTAATTGTTTGGCCATCGCTGCATAAATTGCTTTCATATAGCGAATAGGTGCGGGCCTGGCGTCATCACTTGTTAAGACTGGCACAATTGCATAGTAAAGATGGGCGTGGCCATTTTTACGGTTGCGCACAATTAGGTTTGGTTCAGGTAAATTCTTATCATCCCAGATATTGGCATTGTCATGATCAAGGTCGAATATGAGCCAGCTGGTTAGGTTTGCTTGATTGACCTGCATATAGGGGTATTTAATTGCGTACTGCCGAGGCCTGATTACAGCAGCCGTTTTATTGTCAGAACAGCGGGAGAAATAGGGGGCCTCGGCAAGTAGGCGACTCATAGATGAACCAGCTTTATAATGTTGACTGAGCTGGATAGCCAATGAGTCTTGTTGTTGCATCATCAAACCATGACCCCCGTTTTATTGCGGTGGGACTCAGTTGGAACCCAGCTTTCACCCTGATAACGATGCACTGCACGCCATATCACTTTCAATGAAATGCGTTTGTATGATTTTGAAATCGTTTGATAAAGGTTTAGATAGTCTTGAGCATCAAAATCTTCATCATTGCGCTCACCCAGCGCTGAACGATAGTGATTGACAATGATCTCGGCTTCTTTTTCATTGTCAGGGACTCGCTTATCATTCTTTGCTTCAACCTCAAGTGAGAGTCGTCTTATCGAGCATTCGCGGGAGCTGAGTCCAAAGAAGCGGTAGAGAAAATCGTTTGGCGCGCCTGCAAGAATACAGTCGTCAATTTGTCTCTGTATCTCAATATCTTGTAAGCAAATATTGAGCACTTGGTTATTCACTCGAATCTCAAACATATTCGCTCGACGTGAGCTTAAATGCCCGATCTCACGGGTTCTTAATTCGATCAATTTAGAAATATGCTCGGGCCTAAAGCCCATTTCTTCGAGGTGCTTACGATTGCCTTCGTCAATCATGTCCATTACAAACAACATGATTTGTCGAGATAAAATATCAGTTGAGTTGTTACTACTCATGCTTTATGCTCCTGTCCATAATGGTTTAACCAATGCTTGGGAAAGACGCTTGATATCTCTATGCACTTTGATTAGTTGGAAAGTAGCTTCAAGCGCATCGTTTGAAGTAGAGAGAAAATAGTCTGTTTGAACTGCTGCAGTTGATATGTACTGACCGTGCTCACGGAGTTTTTCCCATTCGCCGGTAAGTAAAAAGCGCAAGTCGTTTTTGTCTTCGGGTATATGAGTAGCAATGACATGTGCAAAGTTGCGATCACTACAACCAGATATCTGGAATAAACCAAACCACGTCGACCAAATATTTATAAACTCAGGGTCTGTTTCGACAAATCCATTGGGAAAGTGGATGTGTTGAGGAATGTCGGCCAAGATCCAGCCAAAGCCATCATCAACCTTGATAATCAAGTCATCGACGTGTGCTTCTTTAGCCACAACGCATGCAAGCTCAATTGCCTTAGTTCTGAGGTCATTAAGACTGTATCGCACCTGTGGTTCTTCGAATTCGGCAGACGCTTTCGTAGACTCCTCTTCTTCGTCTAAATCAGATGCGAAAGGTACCGTATTTGATTCGTCTGTATGCTCATCTAAGCCATCGTCATCTTCATTGTGAAAATCCGATATTTCAGACAATGCCTCATTCGTATCCTTGTTAGTTGATGCCACTTTATTAGTCGGTGCTGGACTGCTCGTATCAGCTGTTTGCGACTGATTAAAATTCTCTAACTCTTCTTTTGTTGGTGGTTTTTTAGCGTCCAATGCGCGATGGATGTAGAACTCAACTACAGCGATTTTTTGATTTGTTTGTTCAGCGGCATTTTCGATAAATATTTTTACTAGATCATCAAAATACCACTCAGGTGCATCCGCCTGTCGTAATGAGGTTTCAAAAACTGAGTCCATTAGAGACGGATCTTTAGTCATTTCAGACCAGGCCTCTTTGCACCGGTTTTCAAACTTACGGATTTTCTCGACAGCCGGTTTACCCATTCCGGCATCCAGGGCTTCCGGCATAAATGGGTATAACCGGTCAATGGCGTAAATTAGGATATTTAAAGCCGTATGACCAACTGAGTAGCCTTGTTCAGATAGTGCAGCTGATAATTCGCGGGATGAAAGCTTTAAACCTCTTTCCTCTTCAAGGAATTTCTGCGCTTCACGAACGCCTTGTGCACGATCAATCAAAATTAGATTGCCGCGCAAGTCGTTTTCCGTAAGGTGTGAAATAAGGGTGTCGGCTTCCGACACCCACGGCTCGAACACTAAATGAACTTTTAAATACTTTTCATCACCGGTTTCGGCATACAGTTCTTGCAGGATTTGCAAACGCGTATTACCGCCGGCTTTAGTTGTGTACTTTTCAACGCCGGGACGGCGAGTAATAGTAAAAGGTTGCTCTAATCCTTTTAGTCGAATGGACTCTTTGATTTCTGCATAACTTTCATTTGTGTGTTTGCGAGGATTTTTTTCGTAAGCCACAATATCCAAAACGCTGGCAACCATTGGCATGCGCGATATAGGGTCTTGTCTTTTGATTTCACCGCCTTCTTGACGGATTTGATCATCAGTTAATGATGTACGTGTGATGTTCTTCTTGGCCATGGTGCTTACTCCTCATTCTCAATTAACCCAATTTCTTTTGAAAGTCGGGTCATGATTTCAAGGGCAGAGCCTGATTTACGACGGGTAGAAGATTCCAGCCGGTGCGCCGGAGTTCTGCTTGACGCTGCATCCCGCCACACCACGGCACGGCTAATAGTGACGTCTACTAAATTGACAGGTACCCGGCAGAGTTGGCTGAAATCAACATCACGCACTTGATCTGCGTAGGCTGTGCTGTCGCTGGTGTTTTCGACCATGTTTAACACACCATGCATAGTGCCAATCTCCATACCCATCCATGTGGCGGATTCGTGGAGGCGGTTTAGCATTGAGATTGTGTTGTGAACAAATTCAGAAGCAGATAGTTTGTCTGGCACGACAGGGGACAGGATGATATCTGAAGCAATAATGGAAGCTTCTTGGAGTGGGCCTACAGCGCCTTGTGTGTCGATGATAATGAAGTCGTACTGATTAAACCTGTCACGCAAAAGGCGACGCAAGCGAAAGCGGCCATCAGGTGTTTCTTGAGCCCACTTTCTTAATTCGTCACGCTGATCATCACTAATGACGATGTCAAAGTTGGGCTCAATTGTTGATACGACATCACCGGCAGTAACGGTCGGTTCAGTAAAAAGATATCTTAATCCGTGTTTGGCTTTGCTTGTGATGGGGTGCCACTGTGACAACGATGGTTGCACGTCGGCATCTATAAGTAGGGTTTTGTAGCCTTGATCGGCAAGGAATGCTCCAAGGTTAGCTGATAATGTGGTTTTACCTACGCCACCCTTGGTTGAAACGATAGAAATAACTTTAGACATTTTTCTTCTCCTAAGTAGTGATTACTTGGAGGAAAAACGTCCCGGTTTTTGATTACTCTGGAAGTTGTAACTAATGCTTGCTGGAATCTCTTGGTAGCTCGTCGGGCTCATAACNNTTCAAATCCTGCCCCCGCTACCAATAATAAAAGCCTGATTTTCATAGAGTTACAGCTCTTGAGAATCGGGCTTTTTTATTGTCCAAATTTTTGCTTAGCATAATAAAGCGGCTAAAAAAGCCGCCTTATTATGCTAATAATATTATCGCCCACTCATTTGAGACTCTTCGCGTTGTTTGTTTGCCATCTCAATTTCTTTGGTTTGAATGAAATAGACAATTTTGCGGCGATCATCTTCAGTAATGTTTTCAAATTCAACAGCAAGCACGTTAACATTTCCTTTTGGGATGACTTTAACGATCTTGCAGCGAATTAGAATAGGCGCTTCTTCCTTTAAAGGTTTTAGCAGCAAGTCTACCTTGTCTGTCATGTTCACTTTTTCAGTGACATCAAAAGCAACCCCTCCGGCACTGATGTTGACCATGCGCTGTGGAATGCTATGCGTAAGTTGATCTTGATCCATTGTTTGTAAGAAGAAGTTTACTTTATTGTTGATGGCGTTTAGAACGGTCGCTACGATTGTACTACGTTCGCCAATTTGCCCAATAAGATCGGTGATCTGCTTGTCTAACTCGGACAAGTTGTCCATAAAATATTTTTCGATATAACCCGCATCAGGATTACTTGGTAACGGTGTTTTGGCCGCTTCCTCTTTTGAAAGAATTCGATAGCTGCAAGGTAACATTGCATCTATGCGAAAAAAAGAGCGTTGTTCTTTTGACATGTTTTACCCCTTACAAGGTAGGTATTCTTGTTTTATAAAATCGACTTAATAGCTATAGAGCAACAACTATGCCTAAGCTTTGCCTAGGGAAGATTTTGTTCCGCCGTGCTTTTTGGCACCGGTAGCATTATACAAACTTACGGAAGGTGATTCATTTCCAGAAAGGATCTCTATCATTTGTGAGTTGAGATTAAATAACGCTTGGATTGTGATGCCGTTACGCATGTTAAGCTCTTTGCAAGATTCTGATAGTTCGATTATTTTCTCTAGAACTTGCTGAGCACTACGAGGCTGCGATTTTAGTTCGTCTGAGTTTTGAAGTGTTACTAAATTAGTAGGTAGGCCGAAAGAAGACTCAAGTTGTTTAATCTGTAAACTGATCTGATTGGATTGTGCTTCTTTTTGCTGACTGATTTCAAAAAGAAGGGCGCTGTCATTATTAAATAAGGCATTCGATTCAGCGCCTAGTACATCATAAAATTTAGTCAAACTTGCTAGCAACTCAGATAAATGGAGGGTTAAATCATTTTGTTGAGTGGCTGACGACATACAATTAACTCGCAACTAAAGTGAGCTTAATGTTAAGCCTTTGCAAAAAGAACTTCCATCTTAATTAATTTGTCGGCAATTTTTTCCGCATCAACTTTATATGTGCCATCCGCAATTGCTTGTTTAAGTTCAGCAATACGAGCTTCATTATTGGTGTTAGCAACCGCCGCACGTTTCTCGAGTTCACGAATCTGAGAAGAGACGCTAGTAAGAGTCACACGGTCAGTCGGTGCTTTTGATGTTTTTTCACTGTCAACGGTAGCAGCAGTATTAATTTTTTCCTGTGCTTTCAATGCATCGGTATTACGTGCATTGTTTAAACCGTTTTGTAAGTTTTTAATGTCCATGATTTTACCCTCATGTGCTTGTAGCGCTATTGTAGCAACAATGTTTTCATTTCTAAAATATTTAACGGCGGCATTTTTAAAAACTTTAGTAATTTTTTTAAAGTTTTTTAATGGCTTATGGAACCAATACTGTGTTCGGAGCAATAACTATGCCCTTTACGACAATATTAGAATTATTATTTCTGACGGAGACTTGCTCTTGCTGCATGCCATTTTCAAGTGCCGTGCCGGTTGTTTTGATTTCAATGCCGCCAATTCGTGAAACGATGCTGACTTCTTGACGCTCTATTACCCAGTAGGGGATGTCGAGCATCTGCACCGTAATGACTCTGTTGGGAGCAATTGCTCGTTTGGCTCGTTTACCAATGACGGCGTCTAGTGTTTCAAATGCGCCGCGCCTGACTTGATTAATTGGCAGGTGAGCCAACTCAACGTCTGTTTCATTTATAACGGCTTGAGTCAAGATTCCTTTAGCTGAAACAACCGCAGGAAGTTTGCCGTCAATATCAACGCTGATAAAAACACGCCAGTTCGGTTGTGGGCAGTTGACACTTACAGTAATGCGTCCATGTAATTGATGTGTATCGCGTTGGCTGAGTTCCAGTACTTGTTGACAAGCAGGCAGGAGTAAACTGTCGGGCAGTTTGCGAACATTAATCGTGGGTTCAAGTAGCTTTTGGTCTAGGTTTTGCTTAACATGCTCAAGAACCTGTTGGTGAAGCAGGTCGAGTGACTGGGTTTCGGTTGCAGTCGACATGGTCGACCAAGCCAAAAGTAACCAGCAGATAAAGGATGTAAACGCCTGACGTGAGTTTAAGCTATATGAAGCCATTGAAAGGTTTCGTCTTGATTTAGAGGGTTTGTGCTACACGTTTATTGAATTTCTAAGGTATATTGTTTCAAGTGATTTTCAACAATTGGAACATTGTAATATAAGGTGGCTTTGAGATGTCGAGTTTTCTGAAAAGTGTTGATCAGCGTACCTCGTTAGCGGGTATGAACCGCATGGAGTTGTTGCTATTTAATATTAAAGGTAAGCAACTCTTTGGTATCAACGTGTTCAAAGTACGCGAAGTAATTAGAACTCCTGACATCTCGCCGGTTCCCAAGTCAGATCCTCGAGTAGTGGGTGTATCAGATATTCGTGGTCAAACCATGCCGATGATTGATTTGGCGCAAGCGTTGGATTTAGACCCTATTCCGCGTGATAAATTAGCGGATTCTTTGACCATAGTTACCGAATTTAATAGTTCGGTTCAGGGCTTTTTGGTTGAGGATGTCGATCGTATTATCCATTTACGTTGGGAAGATATTTTGCCGCCACCGGATTCTTTGCAGCATGTAAATTATTTGACCGGCATAACCCGTGCGCAAGGACAAATTGTTGAAATTGTTGATGTTGAAAAAGTGTTGGCGGAAGTTTCCGGTATGCCGGATACGATGTCAGATGACTTTGTTGAACACAACTTAGCCAAAACGAAAGGTCACGGTTATTTTATTTTAGGCGCGGATGATTCAACTGTGGCGCGTACGCAACTTAAAAGCACACTTGATAAGTTGGGTATTAATCACGCGATTGTTAATAATGGCAAAAAAGCGCTGGATTTATTACGCAAATGGGCAGATGAGGCCGATAGAGGCGTGGCATCACCGGTAAGTGAGCGTGTGTTAATGGTGATTTCGGATATTGAAATGCCGGAAATGGATGGTTACACCTTAACCACCAGCATTCGTAAAGATGAGCGGCTTAAAGATTTGTACGTTATTTTGAACTCCTCGTTAAGTGGTGGCTTTAATGACAAGCTCACTGAAAAGGTTGGCGCGAATAAGTTCTTGTCGAAGTGGCATTCAGAAGAGTTAGCGAGTGAAATCGTTAAACGTATTGATGCAATGAAAGCAAAAGGTAGATAACGGTGTTGAGTGTGATGAAAAAGCAAAAAACGTTACTGTTGTCGCTGGTTTTTGGGCTGGTTGGTTTGCAACCAGGCCTGGTAATGGCTTCTCAGTGTGTCGCGGTAACGGGAATTGCTTCAATGGTTGGTGTTGAGCGAGCTTACGCTCGACAAATGGCTATTCGCAATGGGCTTGAAATTGCCAGTATGCAAAGTAACCTGAATGTTTCATCACGTCAGGATGTCGAAAATTTTGCCTTAAAAAATCAAGCCAGTCGTTTTACTACAAACAGTAAAGTCGAACGTTTCGGCATTATGGGTGAGTATGCTGATGAAGAGCAAAATCAGTATGAGGTTGAACTTAATGTTTGTTTAACGGAGGATCCTAATGCGTGCGGCAATATTTTTGGCACGCATTATCAAAACCGTATCGTGGTCGCACCGGTCATTATTGAAAATAGTTACGAGGCGAGAGATATCGCTAATTTATTGCCGGGCTACCAGTTAGAGTTGCAACGCCGCTTAATGGAAGCGGGTTATCGCAATCTTGAAACTATCGAATATGTCCAAGCGGTTGAACCCGGTCGCATGATTACGCCGAATTTGTCACCAGAAGTATTACAGCCGATTCAAGATCAGACCGGCGGCCAGTTTTTGTTAATGAGTGTCGTGCGTTCTGCATCAGCGCATAGTGAAAATCGTTCAATTATGGACGGCGTCCGTCGTTTCTATGATATCGAAGTTGATCCAAACCGCCGTTATGTAGAGCTGGATTGGTATTTAGTTGATTTAAATAAACAACGTATCGTTAAACAAAAACGTGAAGGTTTCGAAATAAAAGGCGATGCACGTGTCGGGCGCGATCGACCTTTTGGTACGGCGGCATTTTTTAAAACCCATACCGGACAAGCATTTAACGCAATTTTAAATCAACAGGTAGACAATATCGGCCAACACATGCGTTGCGAGTTATTGGAAACTGAAGTGATTGATGTACGAAATGGTGAGTATGTACTGTTTTTATCAGAAGAATCCGGCGTACAAGTTGGTGATCAGTTAGCTGTTTATCAGCGTTCCGGTAATCCTGTTCGTTTTCAAGGACGTAATTTAGGGGTGGATGAACAACCTTCCGGTTTTCTAAAAGTTAAACGCATTATGCCTAAGTTTGCCATTGCCGAGTTGGTGGCCCAAAATGGTGTGGTACAAGTCGGTGATGTTGTTCGTTCTTGGTAAGAAACCATGACCACCAGGCCTGGTGGTCAGATCAAAAAATCGTTAAACCTCGTTATTGTCAAATCTTAAAATCCTTCGCATTTAATTTCAGATAAAAAACCTATTCTTTTCAAGAAGTGTTGAAAGTTGGCATTTGAATTGCTTTTAAATTCACAGTAAGAATTTAGGAGTAGTTTTCATGGCAGAGTCAATTTTTGGTATTCACGAACGAGCGGTGTTTGTACGCGCACAGCGTTCTGAAGTATTGGCAAATAACTTGGCCAATGCGGACACACCAAATTTCAAAGCGCGAGATGTTGATTTTCGCAAAGCCATTAGTGAAGCACAATCGGGTGAAGACCGTCGTTTTAAACCGGATATGCAGCGCACTAATTCACGTCACTTGGAAGGTTTTGCCGAAATGAATACGGCGGATTTTTTGCGTTACCGTATGCCGACCCAACCTGCTTTGGATGGTAACACGGTTGAAACACACATTGAAAAAACCAAGTTCACCGAAAATGCGATGCAGTATCAAGCTTCGCTTGAGTTTATAGATTCGCGTATTCAAGGCATTCGCGGCGCCTTAAAAGGAGAATAACCATGTCATTTTTTAACATTATGGATATTTCCGGCACCGGAATGCATGTGCAAACTATTCGCCTTAACACGGTGGCATCGAATATGGCCAACGTTGACAGTATTAGTTCAAATGCTGATACCACTTATCGCTCCAAGCAGCCGGTTTTTCAGACAATTTTAGATCAACGCACCGGTGAGCCAAAAGGTGGGGTGCGGATTAAAGAAATCGTTGAAAGCCAAGCGCCTTTAAAAATGGAATATCAACCGAATCATCCGATGGCGAATGAAGACGGCTACATTTTTAGACCGAATGTGAATGTGGTGGAAGAAATGGCCAACATGATGTCGGCATCCAAAACCTATGAAACCAATGTCGAGGTGCTCAACACCTCAAAACAGTTATTAATGCGTACCATCCAACTCGGTAAGTAAGGGGATAAGTCATGAGCACCGTGCCAAGTAGTACTAGCTATGTTGATCAAATGCAAAGCACCGGCAATAGTTCGGCATTTGCACCATCCATGGCGATGGGGCAGAAGGATTTTCTGTTGTTATTGACCACACAGATGATGAACCAAGACCCAACAAAACCGATGGATCCAACCAGTTTTGTTACCGACTTAACTCAAATGAGTCAGTTGGAATCCACTCAGCAATTAAATAAATCCATGTTGGCAATGACTGCCGGGTTCCAAAATATGCAGGTAATGCAAGCGGCAAGTTTAGTCGGTCGCGCAGTGATTGCAGAGGGTGAGGTGTTTAACCACAACCCGGAATATGAAAGTCATTTCCGCTTAGACTCGGAAGAACCGCTGACCGACGTGAAAATTATTATCACTAATGAAAAGGGTGTTGTGCGTGAAATGGACGCAATGGGCACACTTAATGCTGGTGAAACAAATGTTAAGTGGGACGGTTTAAATGATGACGGCGGGGAAGCGGCCGGCGGCAGCTATAAACTGTTAGCGTATGGCTATGATGCGGATGGCAATATTAAAGGAATTAAAACTGTGGTCGCCACCAGCGTCTACAGCGTTAGTGTAAATACCGATGGCTCGTTAAAACTCACTCTGTCTACAGGTGAGCGTGTTGACATGAGTGCAGTTCGGGAAATTGGTTAACCTCTGGAAGGAGATAAAAGATGGCTTCATATGATCTAAATGCGTTAAGTGGTATTAATGCCTCTTCACAAGGACTGGCGGTTATTTCTAACAACCTAGCCAACTCGCAAACCATCGGCTTTAAAAGTGGCCGTGCAGAATTTGCCGATATGTTCTCCGGCGCACAGAAATCACCGGGTAATGGTGTTCGTGTAGAAGCCATCACCCAAAGTTTTGAGCAGGGTACGATTACTTCTACCGGCCGCGAAATGGATTTGGCATTAGACGGTGACGGCTTTTTCGTGCTACAGGACATTACCGGCAAATACGGTAACGTTTATACCCGTAACGGTTCATTTAAGTTGGATAAAGACGGTTTTATGACCGATCAGGCCGG
>DIJW01000086.1 GCA_002421475.1 Thiomicrospira sp. UBA5634
GGACGGGTTTTCAAACGGCGTTAGAGCAGTTTGATTTTAGCCAAGCGCAATTGCAGCTGGCACACATTGAGCAATGTATTGCTCAGACGGTCGAATAACTTGGTATTGTTTCGTTTTTGCTGATCAAGCAGGCACGCTAAACCACCAGAGGTTTGCCGACGATTAACCAAATACTCATGATAAAATTAGTTAAATAAGCATATCCATTTATGAGTATTTAAGATAAACGTACCAGGAATGTCATACAGTGAACCAAGCTAAATTACTGATCGTAGATGATATCGCCACCAATATTGAGGTGTTAGCCAATGCACTTAACTTGGATTATCAGCTGATTATTGCAACCGATGGAGCAAAAGCATTGGAGCTGGCGCGAACGCAACTGCCCGATTTGATTTTGCTTGATATTATGATGCCTGAGCTGGATGGTTACGAAGTTTGTAAACGTCTTAAAGCTGATCCAATCACCCAAGATATTCCGGTTATTTTTATCAGCGCTATGACTAACACGGATGACGAAGAACAAGGTTTTGCGGTTGGTGCGGTTGATTATATTCATAAACCGTTTAAATTGGCGTTAATGCGTGCAAGGGTAAAAAATCATGTGCAATTGAAACAACAAGCGGATTTGTTGAGAGCCATTGCGCAAATGCAACAGTTTGGTTTTAGCGAAACTGAAAAATTGGTCGCCGACATTAAACAAACGTTGGAGAAACTATGAACAATAACCAACAACACGCGATTTTGATTGTTGACGACATGACCTCCAACATTCAGGTGTTAGCAAACGCGTTGCAAGATGATTACCGCATTAAAGTGGCTACGAGTGGAGAACGGGCAATAGACATTGCGCGTTCGGAGAGTCCGCCGGATGTTATTTTGCTCGACATAATGATGCCCGAACTCGATGGGTATGAAGTCTGCAAGCGGCTTAAATCTGACCCCAGCACCAGCGCCATTCCAATTATTTTTGTCACTGCGTTGAGTGATGCCGCCGATGAAGAAAAAGGCCTTAACTTGGGGGCGGTTGATTACATTACCAAACCGTTTCACTTGCCGATTGTTAAAGCACGAGTCCGTAACCATCTGAGTTTAAAGCTCAAAACCGATTTGCTGGAAGAGTTGTCACATATTGACGGCTTAACCCATATTGCCAACCGCCGTCATTTTGATGAGNNCATGGAAAAAGAAACCCGCCGCATTCATCGCATGGCTCAGCCTATTTCAATTTTGATGTTAGATGTCGACTACTTCAAACCATTTAACGACAATTACGGTCATGGTTTGGGTGACGAATGTCTTGTGCAGGTCGCCAAAACCATGACCCACGAGTTGAAACGGCCGAATGATTTATTGGCAGTATATGGCGGAGAAGAATTTGTGGTGTTGTTGCCGGAAACCCCATTGGCAGGCGCGATAAAAGTAGCAGAGGATTTACGCGCTGCGGTTGAAGCGCTTAACTTTCCGCATAAATATTCAGCGGTAGCCGATCATGTTACGATCAGTGTCGGTGTTGCATCGAACGAAGTCAGTCAAGAAAGTGCGGTTGATGAATTACTTAAACGCGCCGACGCTGCGCTGTATCAAGCAAAAGCCGCCGGGCGTAATCGAGTCAGTGTTGGTTAATTAAGTTAGCCGAGTCAGACCGGCCTTTGCAGCAAAATTCATCATTGCGAATAGATTCGCAATATTTGTTTAGTCTGTCCCACAACCAGGCCTGGTGCGTTAAAATATACCAACTATTTTTGTTATCCCGCGAATCAGCGGGATTTTTCATTAACAAAAGGAAATACCATGACAACACAGCGTCCTACAATTATTTACACCCACACTGACGAAGCACCGGCGTTGGCAACCTATTCATTTTTGCCAATGATCAAAGCCATGTGCGCCAGTGCAGATATCGCTGTCGAGACGCGTGATATTTCGTTAGCCGGTCGAATCTTGGCGCATTTCCCGAATTATTTAACCCCGCAACAACAGCAAACCGATGATTTAGCTGAACTCGGTGAACTGGCTAAAACCCCGCAAGCAAACATTATTAAACTGCCAAATATCAGTGCATCCATCCCGCAATTATTGAATGCGATTAAAGAACTGCAAGCACAAGGTTACGCGATTCCAAACTATCCCGCCGAACCGCAAAATGACACAGAAAAAGACATTAAAGCACGTTACGGCAAAGTATTGGGTTCAGCGGTGAATCCGGTATTACGCGAAGGCAATTCAGATCGCCGCGTCGCTCTACCGGTTAAGCAATATGCTAAAAAACATCCGCATTCAATGGGCGCTTGGTCAAAAGACTCTAAAACGCATGTTGCCCACATGACCGAGGGCGATTTTTACGGCTCGGAGCAATCGGTTGTGATTGAAACACCAACTCAAGTACGCATTGAGTTGGAAGATGAAAACGGCCAAAAACACGTGTTAAAAGCTAAAACTAATCTTTTAACAGGAGAGGTCATTGATGCATCGGTGATGTCAAAACGTGCATTAAGGGCGTTTTTTGCCGAACAAATTGCGGATGCAAAAACCAATAACATCATGCTGTCGTTGCATTTAAAAGCCACCATGATGAAAGTGTCCGATCCAATTATGTTTGGTCATGCGGTAGAAGTGTATTTCAAAGATCTGTTTGAAAAATATGCTGCGACCTTTGCCCAATTAGGTGTCGATGTCAAAAATGGTTTAGGTGACGTTTACAGCAAAATTCAAAACCTTGACGACGACGAACGTCTGGCGATTGAAGATGATATTTTAACGATTTATGCTCAGCAACCAGGCCTGGCGATGGTCGATTCTGATAAAGGAATAACTAATTTACACGTGCCGAGTGATGTGATTGTTGACGCATCCATGCCGGCAATGATCCGTTCATCAGGCAAAATGTGGGATGCAAAAGGGGAATTGCGTGACATCAAAGCGATGATCCCGGATCGTTGTTACGCCGGTATTTATCAGCAAACAATTCAGTTCTGCAAACAACATGGTGCGTTTGATCCGGCTACAATGGGCACGGTGCCGAACGTCGGTTTAATGGCACAAAAAGCCGAAGAATACGGCTCGCNNGCATGACAAAACGTTTGAAATCCCGATCAACGGCGTGGTGCGTGTGATAAATGCCGAAGGCCAAACCTTGATGCAACATAATGTCGAAGAAGGCGATATTTGGCGTATGTGCCAAACCAAAGATATTGCCATTCAGGATTGGGTAAAACTCGCGGTTGAACGCGCGCGTTTAAGTAATACACCGGCGATTTTTTGGCTTGATTCAGAACGTGCGCATGATGCCAACTTGATTAAAAAGGTCGAAACAGCGTTAAAACAGCACGACACCAACGGCTTAGATATTCAAATTTTATCGCCCGAAAAAGCGATTGACCTGACGCTACAGCGTGCGAAAGACGGCTTGGACACCATTTCAGTCACCGGCAACGTATTGCGTGATTATTTAACTGATCTCTTCCCGATTTTAGAACTCGGTACCAGCGCCAAAATGTTGTCGATTGTGCCGTTATTGGCTGGTGGCGGTTTGTTTGAAACCGGCGCCGGCGGTTC
>DIJW01000006.1 GCA_002421475.1 Thiomicrospira sp. UBA5634
GGATCGTGGTCGTTTACAGCATATGGTAAAAATGTATGCTAAACATGGTTTGTTAGATCGTGATTTTTCAATCGACGGTTATATGTTTGATCGACCGACGGCTGGAAAACTAGGTTTGACTGATGAAGAGCAGGCATTTTTAAATCAACATCGTCATATTCGAGTCGGTGTTGATCGAGATTGGTATCCGTTCGATTTTATTGATGAAAACACACACCATGCTGGCATTGCGGCTGATTATTTGAGTTTGATGGCTCAACGTTTGGGTGTGACGTTTGAAGTTGAGAAAAATGCAAGTTGGCCGCGTGTGCTGGAAATGATGCAGAGTCGTGAGTTGGATATGTTAGCGATGGCCGCAGCCACGCCGGAACGTTCCATTTATAATAACTTCACACGACCCTATTTACGTTCCCCAATGGTTATCGCCACTTTGTCTTCCGTTGATTTTCTTGATGGCGCACGTGGTTTACGCGGCAAAAAAGTTGCGGTTGTTAAAGGTTATGCTTCACATGAGTGGCTAAAAAATAACCACCCGGAGCTTGATTTGGTGTTGGTTGAATCAACCCTCAAAGGGTTACAAAGTGTTTCGTCCGCTGAAGTTTTTGCATTCGTCGACAATTTGGCGTCGGTCAGTTTTTTAATTAAAAAACAAGGTCTTGCGAATCTAAAAGTCTCCGGTCAGTTTCCTTATTCGTTTGATTTAGCGATGGGAGCACGTAATGATTGGCCGTTAATGCGTACTATTCTTCAAAAGGGATTGGATTCGGTTACAGCACAAGAGCATGCCGAAATTTATGATAAATGGGTTCGATTAGAATTTGATACGCGAATTGATTTCAGTCGGGTGGCGCCAATTTTTTGGGGATTACTCTTTTTAATTGTAATCGGAGGTCTCTACACTTGGCGTTTACGCCGGCTGCATCAACGTTTGCATGACACAAACAATCAGTTGCAATTGGCAGAGAAACGTTTGATACAACAAAACCAGGCATTGGAACATTTATCAATTACCGATAAATTGACCGGTGTGTATAACCGCCATAAGTTAGATTCAGCTTTAAAAGATCAAGTTGTGTTAGCCCATAGGTATGCGCGCCCATTAGCGGTAGTCTTGTTTGATTTAGATTTATTTAAAGAAGTGAATGATACCTATGGCCACCAAGCCGGTGATGAGGTATTGCAACGTTTTGCTCAATTGGTGATGACCAATATTCGTCGTGCGGATGTATTTGGCCGTTGGGGTGGTGAGGAGTTTTTACTCATTTGTCCGGAAACCGATTCAACTCGTGCCGCAGTATTGGCGGATAAAATACGGACCTTAATGGCGCAAGAGTCGTTTAATTATCCGTTTACACAACATGTTAGCGGCGGGGTGGCACAATTAAAACCGGATCAAACACCGGATCAATTAATTTCACATTGTGATAAATTACTTTACCAAGCGAAATCGCTTGGGCGGAACCGAGTGATTGCCGATTAACCGGCTATTCAAATAAGGGTTGTATGAAACTGGCATTACATTGGCAAATATTGATTGCGTTGGCTTTGGCCGCGTTTATGGGCAGTTTAACCGGCGCGACGGCTGAAATTTTAGGTGTAAGTTGGTTGGCGATTTATGATTTTATCGGTGCGCTGTTTTTAAATGCATTAAAAATGATCGTGGTGCCGTTGGTGGTATCGGCGATTATTATTGGCGTGAGTAATATCGGCGGTCAAGGCGGTTTTAGTCGGCTGGGTTCAAAAACCATCGGTTTTTATCTGTTCACCGGTTTAATTGCTGTGGTTGTTGGTTTAGTGGTTATTAACAGCATTCAACCCGGCATCGGTCATAATCAAGTCCCACAAATTGAAACAAACACCCAACTAATGAGTGCGATTGAAGGTAAAGACGCCGGTGATGTAGTGCAGGTTTTTCTGCGCATGGTGCCGGAAAATATCTTTAAAGCCGCTGCAGAAATGCAAATGCTGGGGTTGATATTTTTCAGCATTTTGTTTGGTTATTTTATGACGCAGCTCACCGGGCCAACACGTGAAACCATGCATAACTTCTGGCATGGCGTGTTTGAAGTGATGATGAAAATTACCGATTTAGTGATGAAGTTTGCGCCTTATGGCGTGTTTGGTTTAGTGGCGGCATCCATTGCGCGCACCGGTTTTGAGCAGTTCGAAAACCTGGCTTGGTTTTTTGTCACCGTCAGTTTGGCATTGGCGATCCATTTCTTTGTTGTTATGTGGTTAATTCTGCGTTTTATCGGCAAACTTCAAAATCCTTGGTTGCATTACAAAGCCATGTTTCCGGCATTATTAACCGCCTTTTCAACAAGTTCGTCATCGGCAACCTTGCCGGTGACGATGGCGAACGTTGAGCAACGTGCCGGGGTTTCAAATCGTGTATCGAGTTTTGTGTTGCCGTTAGGTGCAACCGTCAATATGAATGGCACAGCATTATACGAATGTGTAGCGGTGATATTTATCGCCCAATTATTTGGGGTGGATTTAACCTGGACACAACAGATTTTAGTGGTGATGTTGGCATTGGCAACCTCCATCGGGGTTGCCGGTATTCCATCCGCCAGTTTGGTTGCGATTAGCGTGATTTTATTGGCGGTAGGTTTGCCTGCAGAGGCAATAGGATTGCTATTAGTGGTTGATCGGTTATTGGATATGATGCGCACGGCGGTGAATATTTTTAGCGATTCGGTCGGAGCCGTGGTGATTGCACGTTCTGAAGGCGAGTTAGATTTATTTAAACCGGTCGCAATCGAAGCAAAAACTGAAAATCAGCCGCTATAATTGCGGCTTTTTGACAGATTAAGTTAAAGCACCAGGCCTGGTGCTTTAAACTCCATTAACGCCGGTTGGCCGTGTTCGATTTTGAGAATATGTGTATCCGGTCGCCAATCACCTAATACCCAACGATGTTTGGTTAGCCCGTTAATATTGATTTGATGATGTGCAGGGCGGTGGGTGTGTCCATGCACCAGATGTTGAATTTGCGGGTGTTGATTAAAAACGTTTATTACGGCATCGTCGGCGACATCCATAATCTGATAACTTTTTTGACTTCCGGCTTGTTGTGATTGCTGGCGTAATCCCTGCGCAATATTAAGTCGCGTTTTTTGCGGTAGATGAAGAAATAACCATTGAAACCATTTTGCGCGAAATAAACGGCGCATACGTTGATAGGCTTTGTCTTGGGTACACAGGCTGTCGCCGTGCATCAAGATATAATCTTGCCCTTGAATGTGGGCGATATGACCTTCGTTTATCCATTGTGCGCCGCTGGCTTGCCAAAAAGCGTGACGCATCAAAAAATCGCGATTTCCGTAGGCAATGTAGAGTTTAACACCGCGTTGGGTGAGGTTGCGTAAAGCATCAATTTCGACTTGATAGTCCGTCAAATGTAAATCATCGCCCGCCCAAGCTTCAAATAAATCGCCCAGAATATAAACTTCGTCTGCGAGGCAGGCCTGGTGGTCGATGAATTGCAAAAACGCTTGGTTAATCGGATGTGAAGAATCGGTATGTAAATGAACGTCCGCTAAAAGATAGCTGAGTCCTTTAGCGGAAGTCATACTTAGTCAGCCTTTTTGACGCTGGTTTTTTCAACTACGATGTCTTCAACCGGCACGTCTTGATGTCCTTGGCGTGAGCCGGTTTTCACTTTAGCCATCGCTTCAACGACGTTCATGCCATCAACTACGCACCCAAATACAGCATAACCCCAGCCCTGCATATTTTTGCCGGTGTGATCAAGGAAGTCATTGTCTTTAAGGTTAATAAAGAACTGTGAAGTGGCTGAATGCGGATCCATGGTGCGGGCCATAGACAGCGTACCTTTTAGATTTTTTAAACCGTTGTCTGCTTCGTTTTCAATTGGTGCACGATTTTCTTTTTGCTGCATATCAGCTTCTAAACCACCGCCTTGCACCACAAAGCTTGGAATAATGCGGTGAAAAATAGTGCCGTTATAAAAACCGTCTTCGGCATATTGCACAAAGTTTGCCGCGCTGATTGGCGCTTTTTTGTGATCAACTTCAATTGTAATGTCACCCATCGTGGTGTGGAAAGTTACTTGAGTCATGCATTTTCCTTTTTTATGACTAATTAAGGATAAACCACCAGGCCTGGTGGTTTATCGAGGTGTCGATTATTTTGAGTTATTTAATTTGACGTACACGTTGAATAATGACCGGTTGAATCGGCACATCTTGATGGCCGCTTTTGCTTGTGGTTGGTACATGGCGAATCTGATTCACAACACGCATACCATCCACAACGCGACCAAACACGGCATAACCATAGGCGCGGTCGGTTTTTTCGCGGAAGTCGAGTGAGCTGTTATTGGCAACGTTGATAAAAAACTGCGAGGTAGCAGAGTGGGGCGCGCTGGTTCGAGCCATCGCAATCGTGCCAATTTTATTTCTTAAACCATTCTCGGCTTCGTTTTGAATCGGATCGCGTACCGGCTTTTGTTTCATATTGACATCAAAACCGCCGCCTTGAATCATAAAGTTATTGATAACGCGATGAAATATCGTGCCGTCATAAAACCCCGCGTTAGCATATTCAAGGAAATTGGCGACCGTTAGCGGTGCTTCTTTGCTATACAGTTCGATAATTAACGCACCCTGGTTTGTTTCCATTAAGACTCGTGGGTTTTCTTGCGCCGTTGCTAAGATCGGCATCAATAAGCTGAAACTCAGAAGAAAGTTAAGCCAGAATTTACGCATGGTTGTCTCCATTTGAAGGGCGGAAAATGTGGGCACCTCGATTAACCCCGAATAAAATTCTGCGGGACTTAAAGGTAACTTATTCTAGGCGCGGCTCACCGGTCTTAGTCATTCTATGACCAAGAGTCGCAACAACGAAGAAGTGGCCTTTAAGCCCGCCCCGCCCGAAGGGGCTGAGTCAAGTATGCCAGCTCTGCGTTGTGAACGTTTGCAAGGTCTAGACATTCCTTCACGTTCACGCCTTGATCTGACCAACTTGGCGTTGCCAGAATTTATTCGGGGTTAATCGAGGTGCCAATTTAATTTGCGCATTTTAGCATTGTTATGGGGCTCTCGTCATGTTGGTAGGAGTGCTATAATAGCGCACTATTTTAACGTTAGGATGAGCGGGTTTTTAAATGAGTCATGCTGAACAGGCCGAACGCGCCGTGAATTTTATCCGTAATATCATTGATGAAGACCTTTCGACAGGTAAACACGCGTCGATTCAAACGCGTTTTCCGCCGGAGCCGAATGGGTATTTACATATTGGACATGCCAAATCTATTTGTTTGAATTTTGGTTTAGCGCAGGACTATCAAGGCTTGTGTAATTTACGTTTTGACGATACCAACCCTGAAAAAGAAAGTTTGGAATATGTAAATGCCATTCAGCGTGATGTGCAGTGGCTGGGTTTTCAATGGGCCGGTGAAATTCGTTACAGTTCAAGTTATTTCGAAACCTTTTATCAAGCGGCGATTGAGTTGGTCAATAAAGGTTTGGCGTACGTGTGCTTTTTATCTGCCGATGAAACCCGCCAATATCGCGGCACGCTGACCGAAGCCGGTAAACCCAGCCCTTATCGTGATACGCCAATTGCCGAAAACTTGGCATTGTTAGAGAAAATGCGCGCCGGTGGTTTCAAAGAGGGTGAGTGTGTATTGCGCGCCAAAATTGATATGGCATCACCTTTTATGTGTATGCGTGATCCGACGTTATATCGCATTCGTTTTGCGCACCATCACCAAACAGGTGATGCTTGGTGCATTTATCCTATGTATGATTTTGCCCACTGTATTTCGGATGCAATTGAGAATGTCACCCATTCGTTGTGTACGTTAGAGTTTCAAGATAACCGCCGGTTATACGATTGGATTTTGGACAATATCACCTTGCCGGGTACCTCGCGTCCGCGCCAGTATGAGTTTTCGCGTTTAAATCTTGAATATACCGTGATGTCGAAACGTAAGTTACATCAATTAGTCGATGACAAAATGGTTTCAGGTTGGGACGATCCGCGTATGCCGACGATTTCCGGTTTACGCCGCCGCGGTTATACGCCGGCTTCGATTCGTGATTTTGCCGAACGAATTGGGGTAAGCAAAGTCGATAGTTTTACCTCCATGAGTATTTTGGAAGCGGCAGTGCGGGATGATTTGAACTTGCACGCACCACGTACCATGGGCGTGTTAGACCCGGTTAAAGTGGTGATTGAAAACTATCCGACAGGTCAAGTGGAGTCTATTCAAGCGCCGGTGCATCCGCAAAATGAAGCGATGGGCAGTCGCGAAATTTTCTTTAGCCGCGAAATTTACATTGATCGTGCCGATTTCCGTGAACAGGCGAATAAAGATTTTAAACGTTTGGTGTTGGGTGATCGTGTGCGTTTGCGTAATGCGTATGTGATTGAAGCACAACGTTTTGATGCCGATGCAAACGGTGAAGTCACTACGATTTACTGTACGTTTGTGGAAGATACGTTAGGTAAAAACCCGACCGACGGTAAAAAAGCGCGTGGTGTGATTCACTTTGTTGAAGCCAGCAAAGCGGTGGCGGCGGAATTTTATTTGTATGACCGTTTATTTAGCGTGCCGAACCCGGCTAAAGCGGATGATTTTGAAGCGGTATTAAACCCGGATTCATTAGTGATTAAAAAAGGGTTTGTTGAACCAGGCCTGGTGGATGCACAAGCTGAAAAAGCCTATCAATTTGAGCGCGAAGGTTATTTCTGTCGAGACAGT
Organism: Thiomicrospira sp. UBA5634; assembly: GCA_002421475.1. Classification (GTDB taxonomy): domain Bacteria; phylum Pseudomonadota; class Gammaproteobacteria; order Thiomicrospirales; family Thiomicrospiraceae; genus Thiomicrospira. The sequence continues at coordinate 6,734 of DIJW01000006.1, forward strand.
AAACAACCAGGCCTGGTGTTTAACCGCACCGTGGGCTTACGTGATACTTGGAGCGAAAACTGAGTTAATGATTCTTCACCACCGAGACACGAAGACACGAAGTTTTTGAGTTTAAACACAAATGGTTTGAAAGCTGCATTCTTGGTATTTTGAAATACTAAAAATTTAATCCTTTGTGTCTTCCTGTGAAATCTATACGGATGAATTTATGAGTTTACAGATTTACAACACCGAAAGCCGTCAAAAAGAAGAATTTAAACCGATTGTGCCTGGAAAAGTCGGCATGTATGTCTGCGGTGTGACGGTGTATGACTATTGCCATATCGGCCATGCGCGCGTGATGGTGGTGTTTGATACCGTGGTGCGTCATTTACGTGCACGTGGTTACGATGTTAAATATGTGCGCAATATCACTGACATTGACGACAAAATCATTAATCGCGCATTAGAAAATCGTGAGTCGATTCAAGCATTAACCGAACGTTTTATTGCTGCAATGCATGAAGATGAAGCGGCGCTAAATGTTTTACGCCCGGATTTTGAGCCTAAAGCGACCGAATATATTGATGAAATTAAACATCTTGTCCAGACTTTAATTGATAAAGGGCACGCGTATGCGGCGGACAATGGCGATGTTTATTTTAAGGTGAAGTCGTTTGATAGTTATGGACGTTTGTCGGGTAAAAAACAAGAAGATCTGGAAGCCGGTGCGCGCGTCGAAGTGAATCCACACAAACAAGATCCGATGGATTTTGTGTTGTGGAAAGCGTCAAAAGAAAATGAGCCCTCATGGGATTCGCAGTGGGGCGGCGGTCGTCCGGGTTGGCATATTGAATGTTCGGCGATGTCAACGCACTGTATTGGCGAGCGCTTGGATATTCACGGCGGTGGCATGGATTTACAGTTTCCGCATCACGAAAATGAAATTGCGCAATCTGAATGTGCGCATGGTCAGCATTATGTAAACACTTGGATGCACGTTGGTTTTGTGCGTATCGACAATGAAAAAATGTCGAAGTCGCTCAATAACTTCTTTACCATTCGCGAAGTGTTAAAAGAATATCACCCTGAAGTGATTCGTTATTTCTTGTTATCCAGCCATTACCGCAGTCCGGTGAATTATTCCCAGGAAAATTTACAAACTGCCAAAACCAACATTACGCGCTTATATACGGCGTTGGACGGTGTTGCACCAGGCCTGGTGGCACAAAATACCGAATATGAACAACGCTTTAATGATGCGATGGATGATGATTTTAATACGCCATTAGCGATTTCAGTATTGTTTGAGTTGGTTAAAGAGGTCAATAAAACACGAGATTCAAGCTTGGCCGGTTTATTAAAAGCCTTGGCGAATCGGTTAGGGTTTTTAACGCAGGATCCGCAAGTATTCTTTAAAATGCAGGCTGCGAGTGTGAATGGTTTAGATGATGCGGCGATTGAAGCCTTAATTATCGAACGGACTGAAGCACGTAAAGCCAAAAATTGGGCGCGTTCGGATGAAATTCGTGATGCCCTTTTAGAGCAGGGTGTTGAGTTGTTGGATTCGGCGCAAGGCACAAGCTGGCGTAGACAATAAAACTTTTTGTTACTAAAGGAATAAAACCACAATAAGGGTATGCTTATATAGAAAAGTGTTATATTGCTATAAAATTATTTGACAGGTTGTTAAACTTTTTATACACTATGCGCATTCATGTTTCTTCATGAGTATCCTCCTTTAGTTATCTTTTAATTTAGATACTATTTGAACCCGGCCAATGAGCCGGGTTTTTTTATGCCCGAAATAACGGTGCTATAAATCTTAGTTAAGCCATCGAGAAAAAGGTCGATCAATTTTATTGATCGTTAGCGGCCTGAAGCTGAGTGCCGATCGGCACCATGAGGGGTTGAAGACGATCGTAGCGGTTATCAAGTAAGGTTTGAAAGACCATGGTGTATTCCAGCACGGACTTCACATATTTACGAGTTTCTTCAAAAGGGATGGAGTCAATCCATTGATCCGCCGGTAATAGTTGATCTTTAGGTGTCCAGCTGTCGACGCGGTGTGGGCCGGCATTATAAGCAGCGGTTGCCATAATTAAATGACCTTTATAGCGGGCCAATAAGTATTGTAAATAAGCACTGCCTAGTTCAATGTTTGATTGAGCATCGGTGAGATTGCGATATTGTTGGCGGCTATAACCGATTTTTTTACCGACATATTGCGCGGTACTTGGCATAATTTGCATTAAACCGATTGCGCCGGTTGATGAACGAGCATCACTGGAGAAGGCACTTTCTCGGCGCATAATCCCATAAATCCAGGCGGCATCAATATTATTTTTTTCCGCATTTTGCATCACGGGTTCTTTATACGGCGTCGGAAAACGCAGCTCAATAAAGTCCCAGTGTTGACCTTGTGCTAAAGCTCGAATTGCTAAATTGTGCTGTTGCCAATTATTCGCAACTTGCGCAATTGCCGCTAAATCATCCGCCGCGGCCGTTTGAATTAAGTGTTGCCACTCACGATTGGCATTGGTACTCCAGTTAACAGCCAATAATTGTTCAATCACCTTTAGTGCCGGGTATTTTTCTATTGTATCAGTGACTTGTGGCTGTTTTTGATTTAGATTCTGGCGAAATTGATATGCCAAATTTAATGAGTCCGCCGCCAAAAAACCATAATAATGACGCTGCTTCGCCAGATCACGCAAAATCAATTCCGCTATCGTTTCCTGTTGGGTCATTTGCAACGCCCGCGCCATCCAATAACGCCATTTGGGGCGTTGCTGTTCGGTATTATCCATTTGACTGATTGTACTGAGCAAGGTATGCCAATCGGATTGGCGTAAAGCGATTTGGGCTTGCCAACGTAAGGTATCGTTATCCGCGCCTGCTTGTTGGTTAAAGGCATCCAGGTGTTGTTTAGCTTCATCATCATACCGATAAGCCAAACGTAAGCTAATGATTCGTTCAATTTGCTGTTGTTCGGAACTATCAATCACATAACGTTCTTTATGTTGACTGAGCAGTGTTTTGGCAGCGGTCGGGTTTCGATTAGCTAGTCGTTTAAGCGCATGAATGAAAATTTTTCGATTAATAAACGGACTAGCTTGATTCGGTAAATGAGTTAAGAGTTTTTGTGGTGAACGATGATAGTCAAGCCAACTTTGTAATGCACGTTGATCAGTGGTTGATAAACGATTCATCAGTTGTTTGGCTTGGCGTATTTGACCTGTAGACATGGCTTGGTCAAGTTTTTGCCAAATTAACCAACCGGGGATGTGTTTGTTGTCGAATAAGTACTGTTCAAGCGGTTGGCAAACGCCAGTAAAATAAGGTTGGTTTAGCCAAAACTGTTGTAGTTGCTGTTCGTCGAGTTGATCCGGTTGTTGTTCAATTTTGGCTCGTAAGTAATGACATTGCAGCGTTCTGTTTTGTGCAGGTTGTGGGTGTTGTAATAAATACTCCCATTGCTGTTGTTCACCTAAATGATTTAACCAATGTTCTTCAAGGCGCTGACTTAAGGTTAAATGGCGATAGTGTTCAATAAATAACTGAATTGCGGAAGGTGGGGTACGTGCCGTATTGTGAATATAGTCTTGATACAACAGATAGGGCATTAACGGATGATTTTGTAAGCGCATTTTCGCCTCAGCGACTTGCTGGCGGTCACCTGTTTTAATGTCCTTAGTTGCTTGAAGAAAGATTTGTTGCTCGGGCGTGAGAGGGTGTTGGGCAAATAATGAAAAAGGGGAAAACAGCAGAACTAAGCTCAGAAAGAATGGAGTGCGTAACCTTGAGTTACGCACTAAAAAGTGCGTATTAACTGTCATTTGGAATACGGATTACTTGTCCTGGTCTTAGGTGTTGATTTTGTGAAATCTTATTGTAATCTTGTAATCGTTTGCTATTGATATTGAAGCTTTTTGCAATATCCCATAACGTATCACCTTGGCGGACGGTATATTGATTCGGCGGGCCTGAGCGCCAAATCGTCAAGTCTGTACCCGGGCGTAATGTTGATCTGATGCTTAAGTTATTCCAGCGTGAAATATCTTGTACCGTGACATTATAGCGCTGAGCAATAATCCAAAGACTTTCACCGCTCGCTACTTTATGTTGAACGGTATGACCATATTTAGAGCTGCGAATTTCTAATTTTTGTCCCATTTGAATCGGTGTACGCGGATTAATGTTGTTCCAGGCGGCTAATTCGCTTGTTTCGATATTGTAGTAGTTGGCAATTGACCATAAAGATTCACCGCGTTGCACGTAATGAGTTCGAGATGCTTCATTTTTGCTGTTGGTGTTTTTTGCGGCAGCTGCCGCATTGTTTGCTTTTGCCAGCTGGGTGACTTCATTTGCGTGTTGTGCCGGAATTGGAATTAATAATGTTCGTCCTGCGCGAATTATATTGCCGTTCAGGTTGTTTAAGCGACGGATCTCTGGGATAGAAGTGCGGTAACGTTGTGCAATCGTACCCAGAGTATCACCTTCGCGAATTTGGTGGCGTTGCCAGCGAATATCGAACAAACCGTTGTTGTCTGCAAGTTGTTGTTCGAAAGCATCTTTGTGTGTGATCGGAATTAATAAGTGATGCGGTCCATCCGGCGGGGTAACCGTCTTTAAATAACCCGGATTAAGGTGCTTCATTAATTCTTGGGGTAAGTCAGCAAGTTTTGCCGCTTTATTAAGATCTAATTGACGATCTATTTCGATCATTGTCAGATAAGGTTCATTTGGAATGTCTTGAACGCTGATCTCATATTTTTCACGGTGTTTAATTAAATAACTTACCGCTAAGAGTTGGGGTACATAATGACGTGTTTCACGCGGTAAATAAGGGCGAACGGTCCAATAGTTTACTTCACTGCCTGGCTTGGCTTTTAACAAACGGTTACGTGCTTGTTGAATGCGGCCATAACCGGCATTGTATGAGGCCAGTGCGAGCAACCAATCTTGGTTGTTAAGTTCATACAAGCTTTGTAAGAAGTCAAGCGCAGCATGCGTGCTGTAATACACATCTTGTCGACCGTCATACCACCAGTCTTGTTTTAGACCATAGATACGTCCGGTGCTGGGAATAAATTGCCATAACCCGGCAGCACGCATGCGGGAGTGGGCATAAGGATAAAAAGCGCTTTCAATGATGGGCAATAACGCAATTTCATAAGGCATATTGCGACTGCGAATTTCTTCCATAATGAAGTGCAGGTAAGGACGTGCACGTACCGAAACACGCTCTAGATGTTTGGCGTTATTCACATAAAATGCTAAGTAATCTTGGTATTGGTCATGATGTTGTTCAATCATGTGAAATTGGTCGGCTAATTCATCCCATACTTGTTCACGTGGTTTTTTGGGTTGGTTTGATTCAGCACTAGACTGCTTAGCATTGGTTTGCGCTAAAATTGATTTTTCGAACTCGGCTTCGGCAAGATCAAGGTGGGGATCTGTTGGTACTAACACGTCGCGTTTTGCAACGGTATCATCCGCGTCCTCAACAGATGACATATTTTCTGAGTTTTGGCCGCTTAAGTTTTGACAACCTAATAGCGAAAAACTTAAAACGGTCAATAACAATGTCTGTTGAAGTCGGCTGTATTTCATTAAATTAACAATCAAAATTAAATCCGTTCGTCTAATTCACCCGTTCGATCCAACTCATCTTTCCATGCGCGTAAAGCGGCAAAAAAATCAAAGTATTGTGACAGGGAATGTCTCTGTTTGTGATGATCGCTAATATTACTCGATAATGGCTTTTGATCAAAGCGTAAAAAAGGATTTGTTTGTTTTTCTTCACCTAAAAATGAAGGTACACAAGCTTGATGTTGCTGATATTTTTGCTTTATTTGCTGATGGCGTTGTTCAATAGCTTGATTGTCGGGTTCTGCGATACGCGCAAAGTTAATATTAGTTAAGCTGTATTCGTGGCCGCAATATACCAATAAGTTGTCATCTAGTGTTCGTAATTTAAGTAACGAATCGGCCATTTGTTGTGCGGTTCCTTCAAAAACGCGACCGCAACCTGCAGTAAATAATGTATCACCACAAAATAACGCTTGGTCATTATAAAAACTCAGGTGGTCAAGGGTGTGGCCGGGCGTTTCTAATACCTGAAAAACACTGTCGGCAATTGTTATTTGATCGCCCTGTTTTAAACGTTGAGTGATGTAAGGTTTATCAGTTAAATAGCTGGCATAAACCGGAATGGCTGGATAATGGCTCAATAAGTCTTCGACACCATTGGTGTGGTCATAATGGTGGTGGGTGATAAGAATGCCCGCTAAGATACAGTGATGTTGTTTTAACCAACGCAATACGGGTTCGCTTTCGCCGGGATCAACAACCCAGGCCTGGTGCTGATGTTCAATTATCCAGATATAGTTATCTTCAAGTGCGCGAATGCCAAGGATGTTCATGAGCAATTATTCCTTAGGGCTAGGATTCACCAGGCCTGGTTGTTACAATGCGTTTTGAAAACGAGTTATTGTATACCTAACGGCGTATTTGAGCCAGTTTGCATATGCTTAATACCCTGTTTGTAAATTCCCCGGTGCTTTTTGTAAGAGGTAAAACGTGGATCAACAGATTCGATTTCAACGGTTTTTACAAAATTGGTTTAAAACACCGGCCGGGCAGGCGTTATACGATCAAGAAAATCGCTTGATTGATAAAGAGTTGGCGCGGTTATTTGGTTATTATTTGGTGCAGATAGGTTGTGTGTTTGAGCGAAGTTTATTACAAACCAGTCGAGTTAAAACCAAGCTGGTACTGAATGATCAGTTACGATCTGATTTGGCTGACAGTTTGGTAATTGCGGATTTGGATTTTTTACCATTACGTCATGACAGTGTGGATGTTGTGGTTATGCCTCACAGTTTAGAATCGGTACCGGATCCTTATCATTTGGTGCGTCAAGTTGATGCGATGTTAATTGCCGACGGCAGTTTAATCATTACCGGCTTCAACCGTTTTGGTTGCAGCGTTCTGCGCAGTCGGTTGGGCAGTGCGCGTCAAGAATTTAAGCAAGCAAACCTACTAAGTATGCACCGTGTGATTGATTGGTTGAACTTACTAGGTTATGACATTCAGGTTGCGCAACATGGTTCGATTTCGTGTTTTAACAAACGTAGCGGGCGTTTGTCGTGGTTTTGGTCAGCGGTAGAACGTTTCGAGCAATGGTTAGACCGGGTCGGTCTGCATTTAGGTAACGTATATATTGTTGTTGCGAAAAAACGTGTGGTTACGCCCAAACCGGTCGGGTTGGATTGGAAGTTAGCGAATTGGTTGCCTGTACGTAAAGGGCGTACGTTAGCGTCTTGTGATCGTCATGAGTGTGAACAGAATCGGCCAATTGAATAATGCCGACCAATAAAACCGCATCAATTCGAGCGGGTGATGAATAATTAAACGGTGAAAGGATAAGTTTTTGCAGCAAGTTGACGTGTTTACCGATGGCGGATGTCGCGGAAATCCCGGCCCGGGCGGCTGGGGTGTATTGTTAAGGTTTAAGGATCAAGAAAAAACTTTAAACGGTTCAGAGGCCGATACGACCAATAATCGGATGGAATTGATGGCGGCTATTTCAGCATTTGAGGCGTTAAAACGTCCCTGCCGAGTCAACATTACTACCGATTCACAATATGTTAAAAATGGTATTACCCAGTGGTTAGAAGGTTGGAAACGCAAAGGTTGGAAAACGGCGAACAATCATCCGGTCAAAAATCAAGATTTATGGCAACGTTTGGAAAAGGCAATGCAAGGCCATCAAGTGGACTGGCATTGGGTTAAAGGCCATAGCGGTCATGCAGAAAATGAGCGTGTTGATCAGTTAGCGAATCAAGCGATTGACGCGTTGTTGGGAGGCGGTAAGTGAATAAGTTGAAACGTTGGATTTTGGTGTTATTGATGGTCTGTACACCGACAGTATATGCGTTAGAAATAAAAGGCCATTTAGTGCAGGGCGGTTGGGTACAGTTGAAATTGGAACCTTTGAGCAAGGTCGATTTCGGCGGTCGTCAATTACAGGCTGATACAGAAGGGCTGTTACTGATTGCATTTGCACGCAATGAAGCATCGACCAAAACCTTAACAGTCATAAATCCGAGTGGTAAAACCCAAACCCATCGACTAAATATCGCGCAACGAGAATATGTGGTGCAGCATATTGATGGTTTGCCTCCTAAACATGTTACGCCGGACGAAGCAACGTTGGCTAAAATTCGTGAAGATAACCGAAAAGCCGCCGAAGCGCGCAAAATTAATGTCCGTACTCCCTTTTTCTTACAGGGATTCGAGTGGCCGGCAGAGGGATGGATTACCGGAATTTATGGAAGTCAGCGGATTTTAAACGGTCATGCGCGTAATCCGCATTTGGGCGTTGATATCGCGGCACCGGTCGGCACACCGATTTATGCACCTTCAGCAGGCAAAGTGACCTTAGTTGAGCCTATGGAGTTGGCGGGTAATACGATCTTTGTGGATCACGGTTATGGTTTACGTTCCGATTTTATGCATTTAGAAAAAATGTACGTCAAAGTGGGTGACTTGGTTGAAAAAGGGCAGTTAATTGCCACAATGGGGGCTACCGGCCGCGCGACCGGATCCCATTTACACTGGGGAATGAGTTGGTTTGATGTGCGAATAGACCCTGCGTCAGTATTTAATTTGGATCGCAGTTTAGTACGTGGTGCGCAGGTTTTACAAGGCAAGCTCGTGTATGAAGACCAACAAGCTAAACGTTAATTGTCGTTTAGTTTTTTAGCCACTAACGATTAAGTTCGATCACAGCTTGAACACTATTCGCATTGGCTTGCATACCGAGTTTTTCATATGAAGCTTTCAATAACTTTAATGCTTCACGATTAGCTTGTGCTAACGGATATTTTTCAATTAACTCGTTGGCGCGATTCGCCGCCGCCAGATAAGCCTTGCGTTTAAAGTAATACTTCGCCACATGCAGCTCTTGGCGTGCCAAACGATTGCTGATAATGACTAAACGCTGTTGCGAAGCATGGGCATATTCGCTGTCCGGAAAACGTTCTACTACCACCTGGTATGCTCGAAAGGCTTCCATGGTTGATTTAGCATCACGATCAGCAGGATCGGTAATGAATTTATCCAACCAACTTTGATTGATAGAGTCTGCGGCCACGGCCTTTAGATAATGCGCATAAGCGAGTTTCGGGTGTTTTGGGTATAAACGGATAAATTCGTCAAGTTCACGTATCGCGGATTGCGGTTCGTCATAACGATAATAGGCATACGCCAGTTCCATATAAGCTTGTTCAGCATATTCACCATAGGGAAAGTTGGCTTTAAGTTTTTCATAGTATTCAATCGCCATGCTCCATTGGCCGGCATCAAATTCTGACTTAGACTTTTCGTAATAATCTTCTACCGTCCATTCTGATTCAGGTTTGAGCAAAATCGACGAACAGCCCGATAACAAGGCAATGAATATCAACAGCGAAAACGTTTTTAACATGGGATCTCGGTTACAATAGGCGCAAAAATAATTTCAGCATACTATCACAGATTGAGGAACAACGCTTGAGTAGTAAAACCTTGTCAGCAAAGATTACCGGCGCACAAATGGGCGAACGTTTGGACGCGGTCATTGCGAACCTTTTCCCTGAATATTCGCGCAGCCGTTTGCAGAGTTGGCTTAAACAGGGTTTGGTCAAACTTGATGGTGTTGCGATTACCAAGCCGCGTCATATCGTATTAGGCGGCGAGTTGGTAGAGGTCGAAGTGCGTTTAGAAGCAGAAACCGACATTGAAGCGCAGTCGATTGAGTTGGATGTGGTGTATGAAGATGACGCAATTTTAGTGATTAACAAACCGGCAGGCCTGGTGGTGCATCCTGGTGCGGGCAATCCGGACGGTACGGTGATGAATGCCTTGCTTTATTACGCACCGGCATTA